>JBMSJG010000124.1:0-3950 GCA_049418645.1 Burkholderiaceae bacterium
TGTGGGTCAGGGCTTCTTTCTTGCTCATGCGCTCCAGGCCGCCATCTTCGGCCAGGGCTTCCATGTCCTTGAGGCGCTTGATCGACGTCTTGACCGTCTTGAAGTTGGTCAGCATGCCACCGAGCCAACGCTGGTCGACATAGGGCATGCCGGCGCGAGTGGCCTCTTCTTGAATGATTTCACGCGAGGCCCGCTTGGTGCCGACGAACATGACTGTGCCGCGACGCGAGGACAACTGGCGGATGAACTTGAGGGCATCGGCCATGTTGGCCACGGTGGCCTCGAGGTTGATGATGTGAATCTTGTTGCGATGGCCAAAGATATACGGGGCCATCTTGGGGTTCCAGAAACGGGTTTGGTGACCGAAATGAACACCGGCCTCCAGCATTTCACGCATTGATACTGACATGCCTATTCTCCTAGCAAGGGTTGTTTCCGGCCTTTTGGCAATGTCTCAAACGAGGGGATCCCCCACCTGACACACCCTTGCGCCAAAAGTGCGCGAATTAAAATGAACTGCAGAAAATCAAAAAAAGCATATGATTATAACGACTTATGGCCGTTTCAATCAAATCACCCAAAGACATCGAAGGCATGCGCCTGGCCGGCCGTCTGGCCAGCGAGGTGCTGGACTTCATCACCCCCCACGTCGTGCCCGGCGTCACCACCGAAGCCTTGGACCAGCTCTGCCATGACTACATGGTCAATGTGCAGGGCACCATCCCCGCCCCGCTCAACTACTGCCCGCCCGGCTACACCCCCTACCCCAAGTCCATCTGCACCTCGGTCAACCACCAGGTCTGTCATGGAGTCCCCGGCAGCAAGGTGCTCAAATCCGGCGACGTGCTCAACATCGACATCACGGTCATCAAAGATGGCTACCACGGGGACACCAGCCGCATGTTCCCGGTCGGCCAGATCTCGGTCGCGGCCAAACGCCTCTCCGAGGTGACCCACGCCGCCATGTGGAAGGGCATCGAGCAGGTGGCTCCCGGCAAGACCCTGGGCGATATCGGACACGCCATCCAGCGCCATGCCGAGGGCCACGGCTACAGCATCGTTCGGGAATTCTGTGGCCATGGCATTGGCAAAGTCTTTCACGAGGATCCCCAGATCCTCCACTACGGCAAGCCCGGTACCGGCCTGCGCCTGTCCCCCGGCATGACCTTCACCATCGAGCCCATGATCAACCAGGGCAGGCCCGAGATTCGGGAACTGGCCGACGGCTGGACCATCGTTACCAAAGACCACAGTCTGTCGGCCCAGTGGGAACACACGGTCTTGGTCACCGAGACGGGTTTTGAGGTGCTGACGGTCTCTGAGGGTAGCCCGGACTGGCAGCGACTCGCTGCCGCATGACCCCCAAGCAGGCCGTCCAGCAGGCCAGGGCCAACAACGCCCTGGGCTACGAGCAGCACCGCAGCACCCCCAGCCTCATGGCCAGCCTCTGCAAAGAGGTCGACCAGATCATTGCCTCGCTCTGGCAGGCCGCTGCCATTCCAAACGCTGACCTGATCGCGGTGGGCGGCTATGGCCGTGGTGAGCTCAGCCCCTACTCCGACATTGATCTGCTGGTGCTCATCGACGACGGTGTCCAAGACGCCGACATCGCCCAGCCCCTCACCCAATTCGTCAACAGCCTCTGGGATGCGGGCCTGGATGCTGGACACAGCCTTCGAACCCTTGACGAGTGCATGCAGCAGGCCAAGGACGACCTCACCGTGGCCACGGCCCTGCTCGAGTCCCGTCTGATCAGCGGACGGGCTGAACGCCTTGAGGCCCTTCACCAGCGTTGGCACAGTGAAATGGACCGCGCAGCCTTCGCCCAGGGCAAATTGCTCGAGCGCCGACAGCGTCATCACCGCTACCAAGACACCCCCTACTCGCTCGAGCCCAACATCAAGGAGAGCCCCGGGGGCCTGCGGGACCTGCAGGTCATCCAGTGGGTCTGCATTGCCTTTGGACTGGGCCATCGCTGGCAAGACCTGGTCGACAAAGACCTGCTAACAGTCGAAGAGGCCAAAGCGCTCGAGAGCCAACAGAAGGTTCTGCAGACCCTGAGGGCCCATCTGCACTGGGCCGCCGGCCGACGGGAGGACCGTCTGGTCTTTGACCTGCAAAACGCGGTCGCCCAGCGCATGGGCATCAAGGCCACCAACAGCCGTCGGGCCAGCGAGATGCTCATGCAGCGCTACTACCGAGCGGCCAAGGTGGTCTGGCAGGTCAGCGCCATTTTGTTGGCCAACCTGGAGCCCACCCTGCTGCCCAAGGCATCAAGAGGCTCGTCCACAGCGGGCGGTCAGGATCCTCTGGCCGAGAGCAAGCCCATCGACCAGGACTTCTGCATCACCCGGGGTCTGCTGGACCTTCAGGACGACAAAGTCTTCGAGCGCAATCCTGATCGCCTGTTGGAGGCCTTTGTACTGATGTGCCGACACAGCAGCCGAAGGGGCATGACGGCCAGAACCCTGCGGGCCCTGTGGAATGCACGCGACCAAATTGACGCGGACTTCCGGCAGAACCCCCGCCACAAAGACCAACTGCTGCAGATCTTCAAAGAGGGCCGCGGCATGGTTCACAGCCTGCGGATCATGAACAACCTGGGGCTCTTGGGCCGCATGCTGCCGGTCTTTCGCAAGATTGTTGGCCAGATGCAGCACGACCTGTTCCACGTCTACACAGTGGATCAGCACATCCTTCAGGTCATCCGCAACCTGCGACGGCTGACCATGCATGAGCATGCCCATGAGTTGCCCAGCCTAACCGCCCTCATGTCTGACTTCGGCGACCCCTGGCGACTCTACCTGGCGGCCTTGTTCCATGACATTGCCAAAGGACGCGGTGGAGACCACTCGGAGCTCGGCGAACACGAGGTCGCCCGCTTTGCCAAGCAGTATGGTCTGGACCAGCACACCTCAGACCTTCTGCAGTTTCTGGTGGCCCAGCACCTGACCATGTCCACCGTGGCCCAGAAGCATGACCTGGCAGACCCCTCCGTCATCGAATCGTTTGCCAGACTGGTGCAGACCCCAGAGCGACTCACCGCGCTCTACCTGCTCACTGTCTCCGACATCCGTGGCACCAGTCCAAAGGTCTGGAACAACTGGAAGGCCAGGCTGCTCGAGAGTCTCTATCAACAGACCATGGCCTACCTCAAGGCCGAGACACCCCAGGCGGCCCGCGATGCCATCGGCGAGAAGGCCCTCATGGCCAAACGAGAAGAGGCCGGCCGAATCCTGCTCTTGTACGGCCGTGACCTGGAGCAGGCCCAACAATTCTGGTCAGACCTGGACCTGGGCTACTTCCTTCGACACGATGCCGCTGACATGGCCTGGCACGCTCGCATGCTGGCGCACCGTCCGGCCGTCACGAGCCCAGTGGTCTTCGCTCGCCTCTCGCCCAACGAAGATGGACTGCAGGTGGTGGTCTACCAGCCCGACGCCCCCGCCCTCTTCACCAGAATCACCGCCTACTTTGATCAGGAGAACCTGCCGGTTCTCGAGGCCCAGATTCACACGACCAAGCGCGGCTATGTCTTGGATGCCTTCTTGGTCGATCACCACGATTTCCCCGGACACCCACGAGAGATGATCAGCCTCGTGGAGGCTGGACTGGCCGCCCACCTTGGGGACGCCCAAGGCCTGAGTCGTCCCAGCAAGGGACGCGTCTCGCGACAGTCCAAGCACTTTCCCATGCCCCCCGAGGTTGAACTCACGCCCGATCACCAGGGCCTGTTCTTTAACCTAGCAGTCACGGCCAGCGATCGGCCTGGCCTGCTCTACACCATCGCACACTGCCTGAGCAGTCATCAGATTGAGGTTCAGAGCGCCAAGATCACGACCTTGGGAGAGCGCGTGGAAGACGTTTTTCTGGTGAGTGGTCCGAGCCTGTCCACCGAGCGACAGCAGGTCAGCCTGGAGCGCGACCTGCTGCAGGCGCTGAGCAGTTAG
>JBMSJG010000125.1:0-3866 GCA_049418645.1 Burkholderiaceae bacterium
GGCTCGGCATAGAATTTCGCATGCTTCCTCTTTCCGATCTGAAGGTACTTGAAATGGGCCAGCTCATCGCTGGTCCTTTCTGTGCCAAAACCCTGGCTGATTTCGGTGCCCAGGTCATCAAGCTGGAACCCCCCGAAGGGGGAGACCCACTGCGCAATTGGCGAGTCATGCGAAATGACGTCTCGCTCTGGTGGCACATTCAGTCCCGCAACAAGCAATCGGTGGCGGTTGACCTGCGCCAGCCGGAGGGCCAGGCCATTGCCAGACAGTTGGCCACGCAGGCCGACATCCTGATCGAGAACTTCAGCCCCGGTACCCTCGAGAAATGGGGCATGGACTACGAGAGCCTCTCCAAGGACAACCCCGGTTTGATCATGGTGCGCATCTCCGGCTTTGGCCAGACGGGTCCCTACCGAAAGAGTCCCGGCTTTGGCGTCATTGGGGAGGCCATGGGAGGCCTGCGCTATCTGAGCGGCGAACCGGGCCGCAAACCCGTTCGAGTCGGGATCTCGATTGGCGACACCCTGGCCGCCCTGCATGCGGTGGTAGGGATCTTTGCAGCCATTGAGGCCCGTCGAAAAACGGGCAAGGGTCAGGTGGTGGATGTCGCCCTCTCCGAATCGGTCTTCAACGTAATGGAGAGTCTGCTGCCGGAATACTGTCAGGCCGGCATCGTGCGCGAGCCCGCTGGCTCTGCACTGCCTGGCATCACACCCTCCAATGCCTACAACTGCCGAGACGGACTGGTCCTGATCGCAGGCAATGGCGACGGCATTTACCGCCGGCTGATGGAGACGATTGGTCGCGAGGATTTAAGGGACGATCCAGACCTGGCCAACAATGCTGGCCGAGCCAAGCAGGCCGACCGAATCGACGGCGCCATCGGCAAGTTCACGGCGGGCAGAACGGTGACCGAAGTTATCCAACTACTAGAGGCGGCCCGTGTGCCGGTCGGCCGCGTCTACACCGCAAAGGACATCGCAGAGGATCCCCAGTACCAGGCCCGCGAGATGCTGATCCAGACCACCGCCTACGATGGCGAACCGGTCACCCAACCCGGCATCGTGCCCAAGCTCTCGAGCACACCGGGCCAAATCGTAAACCGTGCACCAAAGATTGGTGAGCACACCGACCAGGTTCTCAGACAGGCGGGTTTCGACGAGTCCGCCCTGGCCGCCCTTCGAAGCAAAGGAGTCATCAAGTGAGCAGTCAATACCCATCGAGCGTTGTCCTTTGCGATGTGTCACCCCGTGATGGCCTGCAGAACGAATGCAAGCCCATCGCCACCGCCGACAAGATCGCACTGGTTCAAGGATTGATTGATGCGGGCATGCCCCGCATCGAGGTCACCTCTTTTGTATCGCCCAAGGCTATTCCACAAATGGCCGATGCCCAGGAAGTACTTCAGGGTCTCAGCCGTAAGCCAGGGGTCGAGCTGGTCGTGCTGGTCCCCAATCAGAAAGGCGCTCAACGGGCCCTAGCCTGCCAGCCCGATGAGCTCAACCTGGTCATGTCGGTAACCGAGTCACACAGCCGGGCCAACCTGCGGATGAGCCCCCAAGAGTCCTTTGAAAAACTCAAAGAGGTCGTTGCCGCCACTCGCCATCAGGTCAAGCTCAATGTGTCGTTGTCCTGCAGTTTTGGTTGCCCCTTCGAGGGTGATGTGCCAGTTGACCAGGTCCTCCACTGGGTCAAGGCCTTTTCAGACATCGGCGTCAACGGCGTATCGCTCTGTGACACCACGGGCATGGCCTTCCCCAGTCAGGTCAGAGAACTGGTGGGCCGCGTTCAGGACCAGTCACGAGACACCCGCATCACCCTGCACTTTCACAACAGCAGAGGGCTTGGGCTGACCAATGTCTTTGAGGGGTTGCGCTCAGGCGTTCGTCACTACGATGCCTGCACCGGCGGCATTGGCGGATGTCCATATGCGCCTGGTGCCAGTGGCAATGCCTGCATGGAAGACATCGTCCACGCCCTGCACTGCGAGGGGATTCAGACTGGGGTCGACCTGACCAAGCTGCTGCAGGTCTCGAAGGATCTTGGGGAACTCTTGGAACACCCGCTCAGCGGGCAGGTGGTCTATGCGGGGCCCCGATCCAGGACCTACGCCCTGGATCAGGCCAAAGCCCAATAAACAGCCTTAAGGCTTGAGGTAGGCGAAGCCCTGCTTGAGCTGCAGGTTGGCCACCTCGGCCACGCCTGAGGGCACAATCACGGCCTCTGGCGAGAGGGTTTTGGTGTCAAGCTTTCGAGACTTAAAGGTATTGGCACAGGCGCGGAACTCAACCCCGCGAGTCTTGAGCGTCTGCATGGTGGCATCAAACGGGTTGCCGTTTTTATCCTTGGCGCCGTCGAGCATGAAATCAATGCCAGCGCCATGACCAACGACCACGACCTTGGTGTCCTTTGGCATGGCATCGAGCAGGTTCTTCACGTTGTTTAGAACCACGGGGGCCTTGTCCGTTCCCTCGTTGATGTGCACCACGACTTTTTCAGCCGCCATGACAGCAGCCGAGCTGATCATCAGAGCGGTGGCCATGACTGCAGATTGAATGACTTTCATGTTTTTAAGTCTCCTGGTTGTTTGAGTTTTTAAGTTTATGAACTTTTCAATTGAAATGGATTCATAAGGTCAGAACTTTAACCCAGACGCCGATCCACTCTCTCAGTCCAACCATCATGCACCGCAAAAACAACACCACCCAAGCGACCAGACGTAACGCCCTTCAAATCGTCCTGGCCCTCTCGCTACTGCCCTTCGGACAGGCCGCGCTGGCTGTCTCGGCTGGCCAGCCCGCGCCGAGCATTGCCCTGCAAACACTCGACGGCAAACCAGTTGGTTCATCTGACCTCAAGAACAAGTGGCTGGTCTTGGAGTGGACCAACCCTGGCTGCCCTTTCGTTCAGAAGCACTACCAAGCCGGCAATATGCAGGCCACACAGGCGGCTGCTCTGAAGGCAGGCTTTACCTGGGTCCAGATCAACTCGACCAACCCCAGTCATCAGGATTACAAAGCACCCAAGGACATGGCTGCCTGGAATAGCCAGATGAAGGCCCAGGTCAGCCTGGCCACCCTGGATCCGAATGGCGCCACCGGCAAAGCCTTTGGTGCCAAGACAACGCCCCAAATGGTGATCATCAATCCGCAAGGCACCGTGGTGTACAACGGTGCGATCGACAGCATTCGTTCAGCGAGTCAGGCCGATATCTCAAAGGCCACCAACTATGTCCTGAAGGCTGTATCGGAGATCAAGGCTGGCAAGCCCCTCTCAGAGCCCGAGACCACCCCTTACGGCTGCTCGATCAAGTACTAAGGCGAATCAAGCTGGACTATTTGGCTGCGGGGTTCGATCCACCGAACGTCGGCATTTCTAGCCCCCTGGCCACCAGCGACAGGGCGCTGTTCTGAGCGATATTGCCAGCGATCTCTAAATCGCTGGTCTGCTGACCAGCGCAGGCAGATTTGATCTTGGCGGCGTCCACCTGGTCATAGGTGTCCAAGGCAGCATTGGTGGCAATCACCGGCAGGGCCAACAGGCCGCCAGACAGAACAATCAGAGTGGGACCGGCGATGAGCCGCGAGGTCTTGATGGTCTCGTGAGTGTCCACCGAGGCCAGTGCACCCATGCAGGAGTTGGATTGGTAGTCTGCATGCTCGGTGTCCAATGACTTCGCCACCCGCCCAGATTGACTGGCACAACCGGTCAATACCACCACCAGGCTAACCAACGTCAGCCCAGCCGTAAAAGACCTGTATCTGTGACCCAAAGGCGCCAAACCGTGCCCAATCTAAAACCCAAGGACGTTCAGACTAACGCGAAATCAACTGTCTAGACAACTGACCGTTCGGTCAGATGGACAG
>JBMSJG010000126.1:0-3842 GCA_049418645.1 Burkholderiaceae bacterium
GCGTTACGCATATGCGTCACTACGAAGTCGTTTTTGTCGTTCATCCGGACCAGAGCGAACAGGTCCCGGCCATGATCGAAAAGTACACCGCCACAGTCACGGCCCAGGGTGGCAAGGTTCACCGTCTAGAAGACTGGGGCCGTCGTCAACTGGCCTATCCCATCGAGAAAATTGCCAAGGCTCACTACGTTCTGATGAACATCGAGTGCGGCCAGGCGGAACTCGATGAGCTTGAGCATGCCTTCCGCTTCAACGATGCGGTTCTGCGCCACCTGGTTGTCAAGATGACCAAGGCCCAGACTGGTCCCTCGCCCATGCTGAAAGTCATTCAGCGTGAAGAGGCCCGCAAGGTGGCCAGCGACGCCGTCCCGGCCGCTGCCTAATCACGGAGGACGGAGACCGACCCAAGATGAAGAAGGCGGGCTTTCAGAATCACGTGGTTCTGATGGCAAGCCTGGTGGACCGCAGTGCCATGCGGGTGAGTCCAACCGGTCAACCGGTGATGGAATGCACCCTCAGACATCAGTCTGAACTGGAACATGCGGGTGGGCAGCGAAGACTGGCCTTTGTGACCCAAGCGAAAGCAGTGGGTGACATCGTTAACCGTCTGAGCACAGTGCCCCTGGGGCAGTTGCTGACGTGTCAGGGGTTCTTAGCCCCACGGCGAGCAGCCCAGCCCGATGCCCACCAACAGACCACTTCATCCGGCGCGCTCATCTTTCACATCACCGATTTCGAACTGGAGAATTCAAATGGCCTTTGCCAAGAAACCTTTTGACAAGAAGCGCCCCAAGCGCAATGCCCAATCTGCCCTGTTTAAGCGCAAGCGGGTCTGTAAGTTCACCGCCGAAGGCGTTGAGCAGATCGATTACAAAGACATCGACACCCTGCGCGACTACGTAACCGAGACCGGCAAGATTATCCCCGCTCGCATCACCGGCACCAGCGCCAAATACCAGCGCCAGCTCACCACGGCCATCAAGCGTGCTCGCTTCCTGGCCCTGTTGGCTTTCACCGACAACCACTAAATACCGAGGTCATCATGCAAGTTATTCTTTTGGAAAAGGTTGCCAATCTGGGTCAGCTCGGTGAGGTGGTTCGTGTGAAAGACGGTTATGCCCGTAACTTCCTGATTCCTCAGGGCGTTGCTCGTCGCGCCACCAAGGATGCGATCGCCGACTTTGAAGCCCGACGCGCTGAGCTCGAGAAAATCGCAGCCCAGAAACTGGCCGATGCCCAAGCCCTGGGTGCTCAGCTCAATGGCCTGACTGTCGAGATTCGCCAGAAGGCTGGTGTGGACGGCCGTCTGTTTGGCTCGGTGACCAACTTTGACGTAGCCGAGGCACTGGCTGCTCGCGGGATGAAACTGGCCAAGGCTCACGTTCGAATGCCAGACGGTCCGCTCAAGATGATTGGTGATCACAGCCTAGAAGTCGCGCCCCATACCGATGTGGTGGTTAGCATCACCGTCCGAGTGATTGGCGAGACGGCTTAATGAATGGATGAGCAGACCCTAGCCCTTCGGCTGCCGCCGCACTCTGTCGAGGCAGAGGCGGCAGTCCTGGGCGGTTTGCTCATCGACAATCAGGCCTTCGATCGCATTGGCGATCTGGTTCGGGCAGGGGATTTCTATCGGGCCGAACACCGTCTTATTTTTGAGGCCATCAGCCGGCTGATTGAGCAGTCCCGTCCGGCCGACGTGGTGACCGCCTTCGAGACCCTACAGTCTGTGGGGCGAGCCGAAGAAGTCGGTGGCCTGGCCTACCTGAACAGCCTGGCGCAGGAGACACCCTCCGCCGCCAACATTCGCCGCTACGCTGAGATCGTTCGAGACCGCGCCATTCTGCGCCAGCTGGTCTCGGTCAGCGATGAGATTGCCACCACCGCCTTGAACCCCGAGGGTCGAGAGACTCGCCAGATTCTGGATGAGGCCGAGACCCGCATCTTCAAGATTGGCGAGGAGGGCGCCAGGGGCTCGGGCACCTTGTTGCCCTTTGACGAGATCGTGAAGTCGGTGGTCAAGCGCATCGACGAGTTGGCCAACAATCCAAATCCATCGGATGTTACGGGCATTCCCTGTGGCTTCTTAGACCTGGATCAGAAGACGGCTGGCATGCATGCCGGTGACTTGATCATCGTGGCCGGTCGGCCAAGCATGGGCAAGACCTCTTTCGCCTTGAACATTGGTGAACATGTGGCGATTGACCAAGGCTTGCCAATCGCGGTGTTCAGCATGGAGATGGGGGCCGAACAGCTGGCCCTACGCATGCTGTGTTCCGTAGGCCGCATCGATGCGCAGCGGTTGCGCACCGGCCGACTGCAAGAAGACGACTGGGATCGTCTGACCCATTGCGTCAGTCGCATGAACGGCGCCCAGGTTCACATCGACGAGACCCCCGGTCTGAACCCTCTTGAGTTGCGCTCTAGGGCCCGCCGTCTGGCGCGACAGTCTGGTGGTCTTGGTCTGATCATCGTGGACTACATCCAGCTGATGAGTGGCACCGGTGGAGGCGAGAACCGCACCACTGAGATCTCTGAGATCACCCGATCACTCAAAGGCCTGGCCAAAGAGCTCAAGTGCCCGGTCATTGCCCTGTCTCAGCTCAATCGAACCGTTGAGCAGCGAACCGACAAGCGACCGGTGATGTCCGACCTGCGCGAGTCAGGTGCCATTGAGCAGGATGCGGATGTCATCTTGTTCATCTACCGCGATGAGGTTTACCGTCCCGATTCGCCAGACAAGGGCGTTGCAGAGATCATCATTGGAAAGCAGCGTAATGGCCCCATCGGCACGGTGCGACTGACCTTCCTGGGTCAGTTCACCAAATTCGACAATCACGCACCGGCACCGGGGTTCGGTGCACCAGCCCCTTTCTAATCGTGGCGACAGCCGTCGTCTCGCTTCTCTTTCAAGTGTTCTAGCCCATCGTCGTTCTTCTCTGGAGAGTTCGAAATGAAAGCACTGCCCGTCGTCAAGCCCGTTGAACTGCCTTTGGCCGCCCCAGCAGATGCCACCAAGCGATTTGCGGTGAGCCGAGTCTTTTGTGTGGGGCGTAACTATGCCGACCATGCCGTTGAGATGGGTGCCAGCGGACGCGAGCCCCCCTTCTTTTTTATGAAGCCCGCCCAATCTTTGTTCCTGGTAGCCGCTGGTCAGGCCCATTGGTCTTACCCCATGGCGACAGAGGACTGTCACCACGAGGTTGAGTTGGTGGTGGCCATGGCCAGTGGCGGTGCGAACCTGACGGTCGAGCAGGCCAACGCTGCCATTTGGGGCTATGCAGTGGGCCTGGACATGACCAGACGGGATCGCCAGGCGCAAATGAAGAAAGAGGGTAAGTCTTGGGAAATCGGTAAGGCCTTTGATGCAGCTGCACCCATCACACCCTTGGTACCCGCGGAGTCGGTGCCTGACTTGCTGAAACATGGGATTACGCTCAAGGTCAACGGCCAGGTCCGCCAGCAAGGCCAGTTCGACCAGATGATCTGGTCGGTGGCCGAGACGATTGCTGAGTTGTCTAAATCCTGGACCGTTCTGCCCGGCGATCTGATCTACACCGGCACGCCCGCGGGCGTTGGCCCCGTGGTCCGTGGAGACGTTCTAGAGGCCAGTGTGCCTGGCTTGCCCGCGCTCGAGTTAAAGGTTGTCTGATTGATGTCCTCGTCGGTGCGTCTCTTCAGCTACTGGCGGTCTTCGGCCGCCTATCGGGTCCGGTTGGGCTTGTCCTATAAGGGCGTGCAGGCCCAGATCGAACCGGTCGATTTACCAGCTGGGGCGCATCGTCAGCCGACGTTTCAGGCTTTAAACCCAGATGGTCTGGTGCCACTGCTCGAGATCGATG
>JBMSJG010000127.1:0-3841 GCA_049418645.1 Burkholderiaceae bacterium
AGCAGGGCGATGCGACGCTCGGCGTCCATGACGCTCTTGCGCTGGACTTCGGTGGGGTGGGCCGTGAGAACCGGTGAGAGCAGACCTTGATTCAGCAGGGCCAGCACCTGGGTCTTGCTGACTTTTGCCTTTCTGAGACGCTCAAAGCTATGGGCCAGGGTGCCCGGCGTCTGGCTGGCCTGACCATCGTCTTCCAGGGTCTCGGCCTGACGCAGGCGAATCTGGTCTTCCACAATATTGGCCAGGTGTGAGAAATAGCTAAAGGACCGGATCACCATGACGGCCTCTTCGGCCGAGAGCTTTTTGAGCTTGGCATCGAGGGCTCGTCCGGCTTGGGCATCGCCCTTGCCCCGATAGGCCACGCTGAGCTGACGAATGTTTTCGATCAGGTCATAGGTGGCCTGGCCTTCTTGCTCCCGTAGGACGTCGCCGAGCAGGCGGCCCAAGAAGCGGATATCTTCACGAAATGAGCGCATGGCTCGATTATTAAGGAAAACCCTGACGGATGCTGACCAATGGCCGCCAATGACGCCAGTCCTCTAACCCCAGAGGCCCTGATGCTGGTCCGCCTGATTGCGGAGAAGGGCAGCTTTGCAGCGGCCGCTCGGGAGCTCGGTCGTGTGCCTTCTGCGCTGACCTACAGCATTCGGCAGCTGGAAGAGTCTCTGGATGTGCTGCTCTTTGATCGCAAGAGCCGTCAGGCCAAACTCACCCCGGCTGGCGAGGAGTTGGTCCGTGAGGGCATTCGGCTGCTGTCCGAATTGGAGTTGGTGGCCCAGCGGGTCAAGCGCGTCTCCACCGGCTGGGAATCGACCTTCACCATTGCGGTCGACATGATCTGCCGCATGCCGGTGGTCTTGGATTTGATCGCTGAGTTTCAGAAGCTCAATGCACCGACCCGTATTCGGATTCGTCGAGAGACGCTCTCGGGCACCTGGGAGACGCTGGCCAGGGGCCATGTGGAACTCGCCATTGGTGTGATCAGCGAGTACGCCCAGGTGGCGGGTGTGCAGTCGGCTCCTCTGGGCATGGTGCCCTTTGTCTTTGTGGTCTCACCAGACCATGAGCTGGCCAAGCTGCCCGATCCCATCAGCGACAACGATCTTTTGCGGCATACCGCCGTCGTGGTGGCTGACAGCGCCCAGCATGGCCCAGCCATTACCGTGGGCGTCTTGGCGGGTCAGCCCACGCTGACCATGCCGAGTCTAGAGCTCAAACGTCAGGCGCAGGTGCGGGGGCTGGGCGTGGGCTTTCTGCCTCAGCACCTGGTCGTTCAAGACATCGCAGAGGGCCGTTTGATTGAGAAGCGACTGGAGCGAACGGGACGTCTGTCCCACGCGGCCTATGCCTGGCGCGTGCCCAAGTCCAATACCAGTGGACGTCCCGCGCCTTTGGGTCCTGCCTTGAGTTGGTGGTTGGAAAGGCTGGAGAAGCCCGCTACGCGCAAGGCGCTCATCGGATAGACAGATAGAACGTTCCTTGTCTGGAACGCCGAGCCCGTAGAGCCTTGCGCTGCTAAAACTTCTCGAAAGGCCCCAGCCGGCGCCACTGACCGACGGGCAGGTTACCCAGCGGGATGCGGCCCATGCGAATGCGTTTGAGGCCGACGACCTTCAGGCCCACCAGTTCACACATGCGTCGAATCTGACGCTTCTTACCTTCCCGAAGCACGAACCTCAGCTGGTCCTCGTTCTGCCATGAGACCTTCGCGGGTTTTAACGCTTTGCCATCCAGAGACAGGCCATGGTTGAGAAGACGCAGGCCTTTGTCATCCAGTGAGCCGACGACGCGAACCAGGTATTCCTTCTCGATCAACGAGTCTTCACCGATCAAGACACGGGCGATACGGCCATCCTGAGTGAGCACCAACATGCCAGTGGAATCGATGTCCAGACGGCCCGCTGGTGCAAGGCCTCGGGTGTTCAAGCGTGGGGGACGAGAGGATGTCCCGGGCTTCCCGCGGTGACCGCCTGACGAGTCTGAGCCTGCGGTCTTGGGGTCAATCCACTCGTTCTCAGCGGTGATCAGGGTGACAGCCGGAGGGTATTGCTGATCGTCGTCGGCCTGCGAGACATAGCCGATGGGTTTGTTCAGGATGACGGTGAGTCGGGCTTGCTGTTGAAGCTGAGCACCAGGGGCGAGCGCAACGGTCTGGCTGGGCAGAGCGCGGGTTCCCAGTTCGGTCACCGGCTGGCCATCCAAGAGCACCAGACCCTGTTCAATGTACTGGTCGGCTTCTCGCCGGGAGCAGATGCCCCGCTCGGCTAGTAGTTTCGAGACTCGAACTTTTTCCATGAGGGGCCAACAATACACCCATGGGACAAAGACTTCAGGTGGTCTGGTTTAAGCGCGATCTGCGTCTGACAGATCATGCGGCGCTCTGCGCGGCTGTCGGCCATGGACCGACCGTGGGTCTTGTGGTCTATGAGCCCAGCCTCTGGTCTTTGCCGGATGCCAGTGGACGGCATGCCGCCTTTTATGCAGAGGCTCTAGCGGATCTATTGAAGGACGCTCAAGCCCATGGTCTGCCCATGCTGGTGGTCCAGGGCGAGATGCTGGAGGTCTTGCAGAGACTGCTGGCTGTGAGCGGTGAGGGGTTTGATCTGCACAGTCATGAAGAGACGGGGAACTGGGCAAGCTTTGAGCGCGACAAGGCGGTTTCGAGGTGGTGTCGTGAACATGGGGTGAGTTGGTTTGAACTGCCGCAGAACAACGTCGTTCGGCGCTTGAAGGATCGTGACCAGTGGGCTCGACATTGGGATGAGCGGATGACGCAGTCGATTCTGCCAACGCCTGCAGACGCCATTCGAGCAAAGCCCCTCCCAAAGAGACTTGCGCAGGGGATCGAGCAGCAGTTTCCGAATGGCCTCTTCGATCAAACCAAGTCAGAACAGCTCTTGGTGCCTTGGCTAGAGAAGGCCGCTACCGACGACTGTCCTGGGCGGCAGGTGGCTGGCCGAGCCCAGGCGCAGGAGCGGTTGAGGAGTTTTTTGGATGGACGTGGACTGCGTTATCGCGGCCATATGAGCAGTCCTGGCACATCGGAGACCTCTTGCTCGAGACTGTCTGCAGATCTGGCCTGGGGGGTCTTGTCCATCCGTGAGGTGGTGCAGGCCGTCTGGGCCGCACGCGCCAGGTGGCAGTCGGAGCTGATGACCCCCGGGCTGCCGCATCCCGATGCCAAGGCCATGCTCATGAGCCTGAAGAGTTTTGAGAGCAGGCTGCATTGGCGCTGCCATTTCATTCAGAAGTTGGAGTCCGAGCCGCAGATGGAGTTTCGCTGCCTGCATCCGGCGACCCGGGGTCTGCGCAACGAGGGCGAGCTAACAGATGCGGAGAGTCAACGGTTACAGGCCTGGATGGAGGGCCGAACGGGTTATGCCTTTGTCGATGCCTGCATGCGCTATTTGCAGCACAACGGTTGGATCAACTTTCGAATGCGGGCCATGCTGATTTCGTTTGCCAGTCAGCATCTGTGGCTGCACTGGCGCAAGACGGGCGAGCACCTGGCTCGGCTTTATACCGACTATGAACCGGGTATTCATTGGCCTCAGATACAGATGCAGAGTGGCACGACTGGGATCAACACCATTCGCATCTACAACCCCGTCAAGCAGGGGCTTGATCAAGACCCGACAGGGGTTTTTGTTGCGCGATGGGCACCCGAGTATTCGGAGCTGATGGGTCAGCCGCCGGCCCCAGTTGTGGATCACCTAGAGGCAGCCAAGTCCGCCCGGGACCGACTCTGGGCGCTGAGAAAGGATGGTCAGGCCAAGGCCCAGGCTCGGCAGATCTTTGAGAAACATGGCAGCCGAAATCCGCACCGGGAGGGGCGCCCGAA
>JBMSJG010000128.1:0-3838 GCA_049418645.1 Burkholderiaceae bacterium
GTGTCGAGCGGGCACCCAGGCCGGCAAGTCTTGCGTCTGACGAGCAGCATTCAATCCAGCCAATAACCCCTGGGCCGCAGCCTCCTCATAGCCGGTCGTGCCATTGATCTGACCGGCAAAAAACAAGCCATCGATCGCCTTTGTCTCCAGGCTGGCCTTCAGGCCCCTGGGGTCAAAGTAGTCGTATTCAATCGCATAACCCGGCCGCAAAATGTGCGCATTTTCAAGGCCCTTCATCGACCGAACAATGGCCAGCTGCACATCAAAGGGCAGACTGGTCGAAATCCCATTCGGATAGACCTCATGGGTCTGAAGGCCCTCGGGCTCCAGGTAAATCTGGTGGCTGTCCTTATCCGCAAACCGATGGACCTTGTCCTCAATAGACGGGCAGTACCGGGGACCAACCCCCTCGATCACCCCAGTAAACATCGGCGAGCGGTCTAGGCCAGCACGAATCACATCGTGGGTCTGGGCATTGGTATGGGTAATCCAGCAAGGAATTTGCCTAGGGTGCATCTGGGCCGAGCCACGGAAGGAAAACACTGGAACGGGATCCAGATCCCCTGGTTGCTCCTCCAAGACCGACCAGTTGATACTCCGGCCATCGAGGCGCGGTGGCGTGCCGGTCTTGAGCCGACCCTGTGGCAGGCTCAGTGCCCGCAGACGCTCAGAGAGTGCAATGGCTGGCGGGTCACCCGCCCGGCCCGCCGAATAATTCTCCAGGCCCACGTGAATACGGCCATTTAGAAAAGTACCCGCCGTCAAAACAACCGTCTTGGCCTGAAAAACAAGCCCGGTCTGGGTTCGGACTCCCGACACCCGATCGCCGGACAACAGCAAATCATCGACCGCCTGGGCGAACATCCAGAGATTGGCCTGGTTTTCCAAAACCGTTCGGATGGCCTGTCTGTACAAGACCCGATCAGCCTGGGCCCGCGTTGCCCGAACGGCAGGCCCCTTAGAACCATTCAGAATTCGGAATTGGATGCCAGCCTGATCCGTCGCCAGGGCCATCGCGCCACCCATGGCATCCACCTCTTTCACCAAGTGCCCCTTGCCAACGCCACCAATCGAGGGGTTGCAGGACATCTGACCCAAGGTCTCCAGGCTGTGGGTCAGCAGCAGGGTCTGGGCGCCCGTCCGAGCAGCGGCGAGCGCGGCCTCGGTGCCGGCATGCCCACCGCCCACAACGATCACATCAAAAGACTGAGGAAAGACCACCGAAACGCACCCTGTAAATCACGAAGGAGGGCGCATTATAGGAACGATTGTTCGATAAAGCCATGGTTAAGCAGAACACCCGGCCAGAGATGTTTCACGTGAAACATGGTTCCACGTGAAACATCGACCTCCCAAGAGGCCCCTAAGCCCCTAGAACAGCACCACCTGACGGAGGGCCTGGCCCTGATCCAGGGCATCGAGCGCCTGGTGCAGGTCCTCTAGGGCCATGGTTCGACCCAATAGCAGATCCACCGGAAGCTGACCGGCCCGGTAGAGCTCGATGTACCGGGGAATGTCGCGAATGGGGACCGCGGAACCCATGTAGCTGCCCTTCACCGTCTTCTCATCCGCAATCAAGGTCACGGCCTGAATGGACCACTGGGCCGCCGGGTTGGGCAGGCCGGCGGAGACCATCATGCCGCCCTTCTTGGCTGCCTTGTAGGCAAAATCAAGCGCGGGCACTGCACCCGCCATTTCAAAAGCCACATCCACACCGCCAATCGCCCCGCCCCCAGTAATGGCCCGAATCTGCTCCAACGCATCGGGGTCCCCGGCATTTACCACGTGGGTGGCCCCCAAGGTCTTGGCCATCTCGAGCTTCTCTGGCACCCGATCCACCGCAATTCGAATCGAGGCGCCGGCGGCCCTCGCAGCCAGAAGACTAGAGCAGCCCACCCCGCCGAGACCCACCACGGCGACGGACTGGCCTGGGCGAACCATGGCCGTATTGAAAACCGCCCCAGCACCGGTGAGGACTGCACACCCAAAGAGCGCAGCAATCTCCCAGGGCAGGCCGGGCCCAATTTTGACGGCGGAATGCTGAGAAATGGTGACCAACTCCGAGAAGGCCGCCACGCCCATGTGATGATGAAGCGCCTGCCCATGAAGTCGCAGTCTCTGATAGCCCCCCAACAGGCTGGCGGTCGCATTCGAAGCGCCACCCGGCTCGCACAAGACCCCTCTGCCACTCAGGCAAGGCAGGCACTGGCCACAAAACGGTTTGAACACCATGGCAACAGGGTCACCAATGGCAAACCGAGTCACGCCTTCACCCAGGCCCACCACCTCACCGGCCGCCTCGTGGCCAATCACCAAGGGAACAGGCCAAGGGCGATCGCCGTTGATGGCGGACAAATCTGAATGACAAAGGCTGGCAGCCCGAATGCGAACCTGAATCTCTCCAAATCCTGGTGGCTCCACGGTGACCTGTTCAAAGCTCAGCGGTCGAGTCTCCACATAGGGGCCTCGGACACCAGACTGCCGCAGAACGGCCGCCTTCGCCATCTGGGCCTGCGCCGCCCCACTCATCGATCAAGCCCCGCCAGTGTCAGGTACTTCATTTCCAGGTACTCCTCGATGCCATGCCGAGAGCCCTCTCGCCCGAGACCAGACTGCTTGACCCCACCAAACGGGGCCACTTCGTTGGAGAAAATGCCACTGTTGACGCAGACCATGCCGGTCTCCAGCTGGCGAGCCACCCTGAAAATCCGGCCGATATCGCGCGAATAAAAATAAGATGCCAGCCCAAAATCCGTGTCATTGGCCCGAGCCACCACCTCGTCCTCGGTCTCAAACTTGAACAACGGGGCCACCGGACCAAAGGTCTCCTCAGAAGCCAGGCGCATGCCCTCGTGGACGTTCGTCAAGACAGTCGGCTCAAAAAACAACCCGCCCAGCGCATGAGGTTTCCCCCCCACCAAGACCTGGCCTCCGCCCGCCAGGGCATCTGCCACATGCTCTTTCACCTTTTCAATCGCAGCAGGCTCAATGAGCGGTCCAATCTGTACCCCAGCACCAAGGCCATTACCCACCTTAAACTCGGCCACCCGTTTGGCCAAGCGCTCCGAGAAAGCCTGGTAAACGCCTGCCTGCACATAAATGCGATTGGCGCAGACGCAGGTCTGACCGGCATTCCTAAACTTCGAGGCCAAGGCCCCCTCCACGGCTGCATCCAGGTCTGCGTCGTCGAATACGATGAACGGCGCGTTGCCCCCCAGTTCCAGAGAGAGCTTCTTAATGGTCTGGGCTGACTGGCGGAACAAGATTCGCCCCACCTCGGTCGAGCCGGTAAATGACAACTTGCGAACCCGCGAGTCGGCACACAGCACCTGGCCAATGGCAGGGGCAGCCTGAGCGTCACCGACCACCACGTTGAAGACCCCGGCCGGTATCCCCGCACGGTGACCCAGGTCAGCCAGAGCCAAGGCCGTCAAAGGCGTCGCCTCGGCTGGCTTAACAACGACAGTGCAGCCAGCGGCAAGAGCGGGCGCACACTTACGAGTAATCATGGCCAGCGGAAAATTCCAGGGCGTGATCGCGGCACAGACACCGATGGGCTCTTTGAGCACCACCAGCTCTCGGTCCGTGGTGGGGGCGGAAATCACTTCGCCATAGATGCGCTTGGCCTCTTCGGCAAACCACTCCACAAAGCTCGCCCCATAGACCACCTCACCCTTGGCCTCCGCCAAAGGCTTGCCTTGCTCCCGGGTCATCAGCATGGCCAAGTCATCTGCATGGGCCAGAATCAAGTGAAACCAAGCCTTCAAGATGGCAGCCCGGTCTTTGGCCGGTCGCCTCTTCCAATCCCCCAGGGCCGCCTGTGCAGCATCAATCGCGG
>JBMSJG010000129.1:0-3790 GCA_049418645.1 Burkholderiaceae bacterium
AGCGCCAGGGGCAAGTTAAGCAAAAGGTTCTGAGGTTTGATCCGAAGGCGATTGTTCTCGTCTGCCGCAATGGCCATGTAGACGGGCTGCCCCGCCACTTTCGGAAGCATGTCGGCTGGATCCGAGAACTTAAGCTGAAACAAGACCAGCAGGCGCCGAAGCCGTTCATCGTCCATCGGCTTACCCTGGTACAAGTCATTCAAGATGGCTGTCGACTGGGCATCCAGCCCCAGGTGCCAAGCCCACTGCTCGTCCTCGATGGCGCCGACTGTCTTGACCGTCACCTCTGCATGCAACAGATGACGCACCCATTTCTCAATCAACCAACAAAGCGCCTTGGCTGCCGGCTGCCCCCAATTGAGAATCACTGCCATGTCGAAGGCCTCTGTAGAGCGCCAGTATCGCTCGGCATTGTCGGCAGTCAGAACCTCAAGATCACCTTGAGTAACCGTCACCCCACCCTTTTTAAGTAGCTGCCCCAACGCGCCATAGGCTGGCACCTGCGAACGCTTAAAGAGCGTCAGACTGTCGGCTGCCATCAAACTGCCCTTCTCGTGAACGGTCACCGTCTGAGATCTAAAGAACATCTCTCCCACACGGGCCTGCATCGAATCACAGGCCTCGCCAAGCACATGTCGAACCAATACCTGTGCGATGTCATCGACGAACACGGGAGGGAAATCGATGCCCCCTCCCTGAAAAAAGCCCTTGTAGACCTCTTCTAGCGTTGGCGAGGCCAGGAGGCGATCCCGAAACCGAAGCCAGACCCTGAAGTTATCCGCCATATCCTGATTGACCAGCTTCGAGAGCGTCTCTGGACTGATGCTAGATCTCGGTGTCTGGCACAACTGCTCAAAGACAACCCGCTCGGTCTGACAGGAGGTATCGACCGGAGACAGCTCTGGCCGCCGAATCAGGTGGGTTAAAAATGCATCGGTCACCAGCAGCTGGTTTTGATCATTAATCGATAGTTGGCCATAGCCGCAGTTCGGCCAAAGCCCAGAAGATTTACTCGATGCCAATTGGTTCATGGTCTGTTGCTATGCGCTTGGTGATGTCAATCCGGTGCGGTGCGTCTGTGAATTGTGCAAGAGCACCCACCGCCAGGCTATCTGGGCACTGCCACCTGCTGCATACGCGCCTGAATGACCTCGGCCTTCTGGGCAATCCAGGGCGCGTCTCTCTTGCGATCAGCCCGCTTGGGTGCGGGCAGAATCGATGCCAGCCAGGCAGCCTGCGACTCAGACAGGTCTGCGGCCGAGACGCCGAAGTAATGCCGAGCTGCCGCCTCTATGCCAAAAACCCCCACACCCCATTCAGCGACATTCAGGTAGATCTCTAGGATGCGTCTCTTCTCCAGGGTGAGTTCCATAATCCCAGTGAGAACCAGCTCGACTCCTTTTCGAAAGAAGCTCTTGGATGCCGACAGGTAGAGGTTTTTGGTGAGCTGCATGCTGATGGTGGAGCCACCACGGGCCACCTTGCCTCGATTAAGGTTGTCCTTGATGGCCGACTCCACAGCACGCCAGTCAACGCCATCGTGCTGAGTAAAGGCGGCATCTTCGGCGGCGATCACAGCCCGCTTGGCGGCGGTGCTGATGCGGTTGTACGGTACCCAAATGTGAGTAATGCCACGAGGTGGCTTGAGTTCAGCAAGGCGATCTCGCTCGGCGTCCATGAAGGCCGTGGAGCTTGGGTTCACCCAGTTCAGACTGACAATTCTGACCGTCATCACCGTCAACACCACCACAATCAGAATCGACATCCATTTCAGGAGTCGACGGCTGATGCCGATCTTGGATTGTTTAGTTGAACGTCTTGCCATTGCGGGATTCTAAATCCCGTAGCCACCCCAGGTCAGACCAGCTGCCAGGGCAAGGCCATGGATCAGGCTGGCTGCGATCGTCAGCACAATGGGGACTCTGAGTGCAGATGGCCGATCATGGTTTCGAATCAGCAAGACCGCCGCCAGCAAGGACAGTGGGGCAGAGACGAACCCCCAGGCTGCTCCAATAGACTGGATCTGCAGGACCAGACCAATCCCAAGCCAGAGATAGGCCTCCAAGGCGACAGCCAGATAAACCCAGGACGCCAAGCGGGTGCCCATGAGCACCACCAGGGTCCGCTTACCCACCGCACCATCGCTCTGTCGATCAGGAAAGCTGGCCGTCAACAGGATCAAAGAGCCCAGAATGGCAAAGCTTACTGCCGTCACGCTGGGCACCAAAAGGAAAGTCTGGCGTTGCACATAGTCAGCTCCGATGACCAACAGCCATAGCATGGCCATCACCGACAGCTCTCCCAGCCCCCTCGACATCAGACTAATTGGGCGCAATGAATAGGCCCAGCCCAAGATCAGACCCGCTGCACCGATGAAGAGCAGGCCGGGGCCGGTCAGGGCTATCAACAGGACGCCCCCACCGGCCACCAGCATCAACAGTCCATAGCCTATGGTTCGAGCGGAATCAGTCGACACCTGACCAGTGGTCAAAAGCCCAGAGCCACCCGTGAAGGGGACTAGCGCCGAGGCATTGGCCTGGTCTGCGCCACTGAGGGCATCTGCATAGTCGTTGAGAACATTGACGGCGGCATGCAGCAGAACCGCCAGCACCCCATAAGCAGCTGCCAGCCAGGGATTAAAGCCACAGCCACAAGACGCTGCCATGGCACTGCCCAATACGACGCCAACCACAGTGATCAAAATAAAACCTGGGCGCATCAGCGTCCAGAAAAGAGATGGCTGTAGCACTAGCCTATTCCGACTTTATCTGAGGTACTGGTCAAGCTGCCCCAACTGGGCTTCCAGTAACTGGCCGGCCTGGGCCTGACGCCTGGCCAGTTGCCGTGCAATGGCCAGCCGCTCCAAGTAGAGCTGACCTTCGGCATCGAAGACCGCCGACTGTGCGGCCAGCCACTCCAGCGTAGAACGAGCGCCCTGCTCATACGCCTTTTGAGTATTCACCAGTCGCTGTTTGGCTGTTGCCAAACGCTGGGCCAAGACATCCAGACGGGCCTGGCTGGCCTGTGCCGCCAGGTGTGCTGCCCGAGCGCCCTGCTCCAACTCCAGGGCTCGCTGGGCTCTCTCGTCCATCAGGCGATCGGCCTCGATGGCCATTTCCTGTGCCTTGGCGGACCGATAGCCACCGGTGCTCAAGGGCACCGTCACCTGGACCCCGACAAACTGATTGGCCGAAGTCTGACTGGCATGGCCATAGTCGCCATAGCCCTCGGCTCGGTCAAAGCCGACAGAACCCACTGCACTCACGCGAACACCGTCCTGGCCAGAGGAATACTTCTTGGCCTCTAGCAGACTGATCTGGCGACGCAGATCCACCGCCCTTAGCAAGGGGTGACTGGTCTTGAAATCAGTGACGAGCTGGTCTAGCGATGCAGAGGACAGACTCCTGATCGCCGCCGCTTGAAAGGCCGGTCCAACCAAGGTGTGCTGCTTGCCAGCCAAATCGGTCAGGGCCCGATTGGCGACCACCAGCTGGGACTCCCGTGACAGACGCTCAGCCCGCAACTGGGCGATGCGCTCCAGAGATTCATCCACGTCGACTCGACTGACGTCACCCAACTTCAGACGCCGCTCGAGCTGTGCATGGGTCTTCTCTAATGCACCGAGTTGCTGACTGGTGAGTCGAACCATCTCTTGTGCAGCCAGAACGTCCAGATAACGTTCCACCACCGAGATGGCCAGAAACTGGCGACTGACATCGGCCATCAGATCCGTGACCTGAGAAGACAACTGCAGCTGTCGAGCATTGGACTCGATGGTCTTATCAAACAA
>JBMSJG010000130.1:0-3773 GCA_049418645.1 Burkholderiaceae bacterium
CGGTGGCAGACCCCGGCGCATCCAACGCTCAGGCCACTGGCCATGCCTCAAACCATGAGCATCCGTTGGGCTATGCCCTGGCGCAGCTGCATGGCATTTTCATCCTGGCCCAAAACCACAAAGGTCTGGTCGTGGTGGACATGCATGCCGCCCACGAACGAATCGTCTACGAGCGACTCAAGGCCCAGCATGACCAAGGCGGCATGGCCATGCAGACCCTGCTGGCCCCCATGGCCATGGCAGCCAGTCCCCTGGAGGTCGAAACGGCCCATCAACACCAAAGTCTGCTGGAGCAGCTGGGCTTCTCCTTGAGCAGCCTGTCCGAGACCAGCCTGGCCATTCGAGGCGTGCCCGTCATGCTGTCAGCCGGCGATGCGGTGAGCCTGGTTCGCGACACCCTGAACGAGCTGGCCCAGCATGGACAGGCTCACAATCTGGAGGAGGCCAGAAACCAGCTGCTGTCCACCATGGCCTGCCATGGTGCCGTTCGGGCCAATCGCGCCTTGACCATTCCGGAAATGAACCAGCTGCTGCGTGACATGGAATCCACCGAGCGCGCCGACCAGTGCAACCATGGTCGCCCGACCTGGGTGCAGCTGGACCTGGCCATGCTGGATCGGCTGTTCATGCGCGGGCAATAAGCGCAGACACGCATAGGCACCCCACGTCAGCAACCCCATGTCAGCGATCGCCTGCCTGATTGGCCCCACAGCCAGTGGCAAATCCACTCTGGCCTTGCAGTGGGCCCTGGCCCATCAGGCCCTAACAGGTCAGGCTGTGGAGATCATCAGCATGGACTCAGCCCTGGTCTACAAAGGTCTGGACATTGGTTCGGCCAAGCCGACGCCGCAGGAGCAGTCACAGGTGCGGCACCATCTGCTCGACCTCTGCGAGCCTGAGGACAGCTACAGCGTGGCCCAGTGTCATGCCGACACCCAGGCCTGTATCGCCCAGATCCAAAACCGAGGTCACAGGCCATTGATCGTGGGAGGCACCATGCTCTACTTCAAGGCCTTGTGGCAGGGACTCGATGACCTGCCCAGCACGCCAGCCCCGGTCCGTGAAGCGATTGCCGAGCAGGCCACAGCACAGGGCTGGCCGGCCCTGCACGCTGAACTCCATCAGATCGATCCCGTGACCGCCGATCGTTTAGCGCCCAACGATGCACAACGGATCTCACGGGCTCTGGAGGTCTATCGACACACCGGCAAGACTCTGAGCGACTGGGTAGCGCAGAGCCAAGCCGAGGGTCGTGGCCTGCCGCCACTGCCCTTGCAGGTATTGGCCCTGAACCCCAGCGATCGCAAGTGGCTGCACAGCCGGATCGAAGCTCGCTTTCAGGCGATGGTGGAACAAGGTTTTCTAGAGGAGGTCAGAGGTCTGATGGCCAGACCCTCGCTGACACCCGAGCATCCCAGCATGCGAGCAGTGGGCTATCGACAGGCCTGGGCCCACCTGGCCGGTGAGCTCTCGGCCGAGGCGTTTGTTCAAAAAGGCATTGAGGCCACACGGCAGCTGGCCAAGCGCCAGATCACCTGGCTCAGAAGTTTTGAAGACCTGGCGCGACAGCAGGGCCTGGCCTACCAGTCAGCAGACCCCTGTCGCTTGACCATCGATCAGCTGATGACGGTCTGCTCGGCGTCTTTCGGTCGCGCCTGAATCTGGCCGATGCGGTAGACGCGCTCACCAGCAGCCGTAAGGGTTGCAGCCACCTGCTCGGCTGCCTGGGGCTTGACCACCACGACCATGCCAATGCCACAGTTAAAGACGCGGTGCATCTCGTCGGTCTGAATGCCACCAGCCTTCTGAACCCACTGCATGACGGGTGGCAACGGCCAGCTGCCAGCCTGCAGACTGGCCATCAGGTGGTCGGGCAGCACCCGAGGAATGTTGCCGACCAGGCCGCCGCCGGTGATGTGGGCCATGGCGGCGATGTCGGTGCCATGGGCCTTGAGTGCGGCCAGCATGGACTTCACGTAGAGCCGGGTCGGGGTCATGACCAGTTCGGCCAAGGGGGCCTTCTGACCGGAGCCTGCAAAGGTCTCGAGTTCGATGCCCTGCATGGCCTGCGCAGTCACCGCTCCCAGTTCGCGCTCGATGACCTTGCGCACCAAGGAATAGCCATTGCTGTGAAAGCCACTAGAGGCTAGGCCCAGCAGGACATCACCCTCGGCCACACGCTTGGCATCCAGAATCTGGTCGCGCTCGACCACGCCCACTGCAAAGCCGGCCAGGTCGTATTCACCATCGGGATACATGCCCGGCATCTCGGCGGTCTCACCACCGATCAGGGCACAGCCAGAGAGCTCACAGCCCTTGGCAATCCCAGCCACCACATCGGCCGCCGCATCGACTGACAGCCGACCACAGGCAAAGTAATCCAGGAAAAACAGGGGCTCGGCACCTTGTACCAGGATGTCATTGACGC
This sequence comes from Burkholderiaceae bacterium, assembly GCA_049418645.1. GTDB lineage: Bacteria > Pseudomonadota > Gammaproteobacteria > Burkholderiales > Burkholderiaceae_A > Hahnella. Next base: position 2,429 of record JBMSJG010000130.1, read on the forward strand.
TCATGGCCACCAGGTCGATGCCCACGGTGTCGTGCTTGTTCAAGGCAAAAGCCAGCATCAGCTTGGTACCCACACCGTCGGTGCCCGAGACCAGCACCGGATCCTTCATGCCCTTGGGCAGGCCACACAGGGCGCCAAAGCCACCAATACCGGCCAGAACTTCTGGGCGCATGGTGCGCTTGGCCAGCGGTTTGATGCGATCGACCAGGGCATCGCCTGCATCAATGTCTACGCCCGCGTCGCGGTAGGTCAGCCCGGTCTGTTTTTCGGTCATGATTGCTGCTGCTTTAGAAGAAAATGGCATTTTATGGGACAACCGCCCCTTTCACCGATGCACGCCCAACTCACCCTGTCTCTGCTGCCCCCCGTCCGAGCCGATCTGGCCGACGGCATGGTCGGCCGTAACCAGGAGGCCCTGGCCAGTCTGGCAGCCTTGCTAGAGAGGCGGGAGGCCGAGTTCCTGGGCAGTGGCGCATCGGACAGTGGGTTTTCGGCCAGCCGGCCTCCCTGGCTGCTGCTCTGGGGCGAACCCGGCTGCGGCAAATCGTTTTGGCTGGAAGCCTGGTCGCACGCCCGGACAGACTGCCGGTTGGTGAGTCCAGTCACAGTCCCAGGCAATGGGGCACTCACCCTGAGGGAGGTGACCATCCATGGCCAAGACAGCGCCTTGCTCGCCGATGATGTCGACCGCTGGCCCGAGGAGATGCAACACGATTTGTTCGCCTACATGGCTGCGCAGGCCGGCCTATCAGCTGGCCAGATGCGGCCAGTGGTGATGACCAGCCAGGCCCCAGCAGCCCGGCTCACCGCCCTGCGCGAAGACTTGCGCACCCGTCTGGGACTGGCCCTGAGTTTCGAGCTTCATCGCCTGTCAGAGACCGATATGATGTCAGCCATGCGCCAGCAGGCTCACGCGCTGGGCTGGGTGGCCTCGGCTGAACAGACCGACTTTGACCGACTCTTTGAATACCTGCTGACGCGTCTGCCCCGCCACCTGGGGGCCCTGAAAGCCCTGATGAAAAAGGCCGACGAGAAAGCCTTGGCCGAGAAACGCAGCCTAACCCTGCCCTTGGTTCGCAGCCTGATGGACGAACTCTTTGACACCCTCTCCGAACCGACCACCCATGCCTAACTCCAAGACAGCAGCAGGCCAGCCTCCAAGCAAACGAACCGATCGGGGACTGGCCCTCTTTGACCTAGACCACACCCTGATTCCCATCGACAGCGATGTCATGTGGGCCGAGCACCTGGTGAAACTAGGCGTGGTGGACTCCGCCTGGCACAGCAAGCGCAACGACTACTTCTACGAGCAGTACAAGCAGGGCACCCTGGACATCGATGAATT
>JBMSJG010000131.1:0-3762 GCA_049418645.1 Burkholderiaceae bacterium
GACTGGTGGTCGGCCCAGATGACTTGGGAGACCCCCGAGCCTCTGCAGGCTCTCAAGACCTGGGCTTGGACCTGGTGGCCCATGTGGCCGATCGTCGCCGTGCTGTGGGTACAGGCGACTCGTCACCGGCTGTGGCAATTGCCCCATATTCAGCTGATCTCCGCTCTGGTTGGGGTGATCAGTCTCATGGCCCTATTTGGACCCGGCCTTGCGGACAGCAGACTCTTTCTCCCCGTCGCACCCTTGGCCATTCTGGCGGCCTTTGGCCTGCTGTCCATGCCAAGGTCCCTCACCAGCCTGCTCGACTGGTTTGCCGTGGTGGTCTTTACCAGCCTGGGCACTTTGATTTGGCTCTACTGGTCTGCCATGTCGTTTGGTTTCCCCCAGAACCTGGCCTCACGTCTGGCGGTGTTTGCACCCGGTCTCAAGAATCCCATGCCTGGACCGCTGGAGGTCTTCTTCGGTGTGGCGATTAGTGGGGCCTGGATTATTCTGGTGCTCTGGCGTATCCGTCGGGGCCGCCCTCGCCTGTGGCGACCGGTGGTCTTAAGTGCGGGCGGATTGATCCTGGCCTGGATCCTGATGATGACGCTCTGGATGCCGGCCCTGGATATCAACCGCGGCTACAACCATCTGACCCCCAGGTTAGAGAGAGCGGTCTCGGCCGAACCGGCCAGCTGTATCCGGACCGCACCCGATGATCGAACGAGCCGAGCCTTGGTGCTGTCCAGCCAAAAGCTCAGCCTGGGCGAAACTGGACGAGACCAAGACTGCAGGCTACTCCTGGTGCAGGCGGGGCCTGAACCAGCCCAGGCGCCTGCCGGTGGCCAACTCATCTGGACGGGTCAGCGAGCTGCCGATCGCAAGGATCGAGAGCGCTACCTGCTTTATCGATTAACCGACAAGAAGTGATCTCGGTAATACCGCAACTCCTCGATTGACTCGAGGATGTCGGCCAGGGCGGTATGGGCGCCCTTCTTCTCGAAACCTTTGTACACCTCTGGACGCCAGCGCCGACAGAGCTCTTTGATGGTGCTGACATCCAAGTTTCGGTAATGAAAATAGGCCTCCAGGGCAGGCATGTAACGAGCCATGAACCGGCGGTCTTGGTGGATGGTGTTGCCGCACATGGGGGACTTGCCCGCAGGAACCACCGTCTTGAGGAACTCGAGAATCTGAGCCTCGCCTTGTGCCTCGGTGAGCGTCGACTGTTTTACCTTCTCTGTCAGACCAGAACGACCGTGAGTCCCCTGGTTCCAGGCATCCATGGTGGCCATGTGCTCATCGGTCTGATGAATCACCAAGACCGGACCCTGTGCCACCACGTTGAGCTGGCCATCGGTCACCACCACGGCCAGCTCGAGAATGCGATTGGCCTCTGGGTCTAGCCCACTCATTTCCATGTCCACCCAGATCAGGTGGTCATCTGAGGGGCGAATGGTGGCCACTGCGTTAGCGGTGGTGGCGGATGCGTCGGTAGAGTCCGCGGCGCTCTGATCAGGTGCTGTGCTGTTATCCATGGGCGAAATGATCGCATGGTTATGCGATCATCTCTGACCATGTCCCAGGTTCCCCTCCGTCAACCGCCTCAGGCCTTGTCTCTAGAAGAAGTCCTCACTGAGCTCGAGAGTCTTGCCCCCTGGACCTACCTAAATGGCGCCATCGAATTGCGTCTAAAGGGGCTCGCCTTCAATGAGGTCTGCCGACTAGTAGACGCCATCAACCAGTTGGCCAAAGAGTCGAACCATCATCCCGACGTGAGCTACGGCTACCAACATCTAACGGTTCGATTCCAGACCCATGATGTCCATGGCATTACATCTCTTGACCTGGCATGCGCAGACCGCATCCTGAAGCTGCTCGCGTAATCAGCGCCCATGGTCGTCAAGCCTGGGTCGAGAGCGTCCGAGGTCAGACAGCCCTGTGTCATCTGAAGGGACGCGAACTGGATCCGCTGGCCAATGACTGGGTCCTGGTTGATTCACCAGAGCAGCCCACTGTCATTACCGAGATACTGGACCGAACCAATACGCTGTACCGACAAGAGGGGCAGAAGGTCAAGGCATTGGCAGCAAACCTAGACCTGGTCCTGATCGTGCTGGCTGGTGAGCCCAAGTTTGCACCTGACGCCATCGCCAGACTCGTTGCCAGCCTCATCGAGCAAGACATCGACTTCCAAATCGTCGTGAACAAGTCGGACTTAGTTGAGGCTTTAGACGTGGCACAGACCTTGATCAAGGGCTTTCAACCCGTCTGGCCCTGTGAGCCTTGGCCAACGATAGAGACCAGTACCAAGACAGACGCAGGCCTGTCCAAACTAGAGGAGCAGTTGACCACGATCGCAAAACGCCAGCCCGATGCCTGTGTGGCCCTGGTTGGCCAATCGGGCATGGGCAAGAGCAGTCTGCTGAATTCGCTGGTGCCGGATGCCCAAGCCCAGACCAACACCATCTCATTTGCCTTACAGTCCGGCCGACACACCACCACCGTCAGTCGGGTCTATCAGACCCAGATTCGAAACGGTCCTAGCCTGCGGGTCATTGACACACCAGGCTTCCAGCGATTTGGCATCAGCCATCTGGATCGATCAGACCTGGAGCGGATCTTTCCGGAGTGGCATCGAATTGGGCAGGAGGATGGCAGCTGCCGTTTTTATAACTGTTCCCATGACCATGAGCCGGGCTGCCAAATACAGACTCGAATTCATCAACTCGAAAAAGACGATCCGACTCTCAGTCGACTGCTCGAGGCGCGGCGTCAGCAGTGGCTTAGGCTTTTGAAGACCAGCGCTTAGCGCCTCCCACTTCAATTGCGTCGCGTATCGTTACGCGATACACTCATGATTATTTCTTTTAAGCACAAAGGGCTCGAACGCTTCTTTTATGAAGACGATCATCGCGGAATTCAGCCTCTACACGCCACAAAATTGCGTCTGCGGCTTACGCTGCTGAATCAGGCTCAGAGTCCACAGGACCTGCTAGTGCCAGGGTGGCGGCTTCACAGCCTCACTGGGAACTTAAATGGCTTTTGGTCGGTACAAGTCGACGCCAACTGGCGTCTGATCTTCAGGTTCGTTGGCCCCGACGTTGAATTGGTGAACTATGTTGACTACCACTAAGCATCAGATGCGCAGCCCAGCCCACCCAGGCGAGATCATTCGAGAGTGGTTGCCGCAGGACATGACAGTCACCCAGGCAGCAGAGGCTCTGGGTTGTTCAAGGGTTACGCTCAGTCGACTCTTGAACGGATCGGCAGGAGTCTCGGCAGAGATGGCAGTGCGACTGGCTCACTGGCTGGGGACTCGCGAGGAGTTGTGGCTCGATCTACAGAACCAGTATGACCTGGCTCAAATCAGCCGACCCAAGCTGATCAAAGCTATCAAGCCTCTGGGCAGGGTTACGACAACCAGCGGCCGAGGTAGAAAAGCAGGACCATGAAACACCACATCACCACCGCCCGCCAGACCAACCCAACGGCCGTGTCCAAGCTGGCCACGCTGGCCTCACGAAGATCTGGCTCCGAGGACTGATTACCCAAGACTTCATCCAGTCCATCACTGCCCTGCAGGGCGTCCGGCACGGACAGGCGAACGCCCATTGCACCAGCACCTGAAGCAATCAGCACCCGATCGGTGTCGTTGACATGCTCGGGTGAGGAGGCTGCCCGACTGCGCCACATGGAGACCGAGTCTTCAAAATTACCCACCACTGCAAAGATGCAGGCGGTCACTCGCACCGGACCCCAATCAATCCAACGATAGGC
>JBMSJG010000132.1:0-3732 GCA_049418645.1 Burkholderiaceae bacterium
TGCCCGAGCAAGGCAGCATTGACGACTTAAGCGAGATGGTCGCCCAGACCCTGGAGCGTCTGATCCACACCCAAGACCCCATGGACATCTTTGATGAAGGCGGCATCTTTACCTTCATCGGCCCCACCGGCGTGGGCAAGACCACCACCGTGGCCAAGATCGCGGCCCGCTGCGTTTTGCGCTTTGGCCGCAACGAAGTGGTCCTGTTGACCACTGACACCTACCGAATCGGTGCGCAAGAACAGCTCAAGGTCTTTGCCAAGATCCTAGGCCTGCCAGTGATTGCAGTTCGCGACAGCGAAGACCTGACGGCCAAACTCTCTGAAGCCAGCAAGAAAAAGATTGTGCTGATCGACACCGCTGGTGTGAGCCAGCGCGACACCCTGATGCTGGATCAGGCCCAGCTCTTGGCCAAGGGCCAGGCCAACCGCCATCGCATTCTGGTGATGAGTGCCACCACCGACCTGCGCACCCAAGAAGACATCATTCAGCTGCACGGCCATGCCGACAGCGGCCATGCCATTCAGTCCGTGGTGGTGACCAAGACCGACGAGGCCGCCTTGATTGGTCCTGTGGTCGATTCACTGATTCGCCACTCGCTGCCGCTGCTCTTTATCTCCAATGGCCAACGCGTGCCCGAAGACCTGAGCGCGCCCAGTGCCCAGTACCTGGCCCACCGAGCTCTGCGGCCGCGTCAATTGGGCACCGACATGGACATCACCGCCGAGCAGATGCCGGCCGTGCTGGCCGACCAACTGGCCCAGTGGTCTGCCAAGTCGTAAGCGGGAAACAAGACCTTGAGCGAAACGGCATCAGAGACCATGGACAGCGCAGAGCAGGCGGTCGCTGAGACCCCTGCTGCCGAGATAGCTGCTGCTGAGACGCCAGCGGCCTCAACAGCGCCGACTGCCGCTGCCAGCATGACTGGCGATCAGGCCGATGGCCTGCGTGAGCTTTTTGGCAATGGTGCACCCCGGACCCTGGCGCTGGCCTGTGCTTTAGATGCCGACGACACCGTCTGGCTCGGTCAGGGCGTGGCTCAAATTCTGCGGCGCGAGGGCACCAAGACCCTGCTGATTGACGAGGTTCGTCTGGCCGATCGTCGGGCCTTTCCAAAGCTGGCCTATCGCACCAAGTACGACCTGGGCCAGGTCATGGAGAACCTGGTTCCCATTGAAAAAGCCATTGTCGACGCCGAAGAGAACCTAAAATTTGCCTGCGCCATTCGGCTTCGCAAGAGCCATGAGATGCGCCGGGCCAAACATCCCAACGTGCTCGAGCGCCTGGCCGCAGCCGGTATCGAGATCGACGTCATGATCATCGCCACCCAAGACCCCAGCCACGAGGGCTTTGGATTTTTTGCCGATGAGATCGATGTGATCGTGGTCGCCACACCGGAGCAGACCAGCCTGGTCAGGGCCCTGGAACTCATCCGTAGCATGACCGCACAAGACCCCGACCGGGTGGTGCCAGTGCTCATGGTGGGCAAGGAAGAGGCCGAGTGTCAGGAGGCCTTCTCTCGTCTGCAGCAGGCCAGCGATAGCCTGCTGGGCATTGATCTAGAAGACCTGGGCTGGGTGGCCGCACGACCCACCATCGACCCGCTGCCCGCACGCGCACGCAAAACCCCAACAGGCCTTATCCTGCCGTCTGGGCTCTTCAAAAAATTGGCCAACCTGGCCAGAGGCCTGGGACGCTAAAAGGCAGATGGCAAAACTCAAACAACCCTATGCGCAGGTGCTGGCCGATGACCTGCAAGAGGCCATTCGGGCCCACACCCCACTGGTGCGTCGACTGGCTTATCAAGTGGCCTCTCGGCTGCCCGCCAACGTGGAGCTCGATGACCTGATTCAAGAGGGCATGATGGGCCTGCTCGATGCCATCAAGCGCTACAAGCCTCAGCCTGGTCTGCCTTTTGAGTCCTATGCCCGTATTCGGATCACTGGGGCTATTTACGACAGCTGCCGCGAGAACGACATCCTGCCGCGCAACCAGCGCGACAAACTGACCGAGCTGGAGCGGGCCACCCGCAAGCTAGAGCAAGAGCTGGGCCGTCCGCCCACCGAGCAAGAAATTGCCGAGGCCTGCTCATTGACCATGGAAGAGTACTTCCAGACCCTGGACGCCAGCGTGGGCATGACCGCCATTGACGATGTGCCAGAGACCCTGCTGCCGATTGCAGAAGACGCAGATCCGGCGCTCATCACCTCGCACAAGCAGTTAAAGCTTCAGATCAGCACCATGCTGAAAAACCTGCCCGAAAAAGAGCGGCTGGTGGTGGCCCTGCACTACCAGGAAGACTTGAGCTTTAGAGAAGTGGCCTACGTCATGGACCTGACGCCCGGCCGCATCAGCCAGCTGCACACCCAGGCCATGGTGCGCATTCGTGGGCTGATGTCAGACTTTGCGCGATAACAGGTTGCCCAGCACATTGGCCACCTGGCCCTTGGCCGAGTAAGTCGCCGACTCAGACTGCTGGGCCAGGGACGCCATCAAAGCAGAGTTCTTTAAGCTGGCCGCCCGGATCAACTCACCATTGACCAAATGATCCTGCTGCGCCTTTAGGAGCGTAGACCGCAGGCTGGTTTTTTCTTGCTCGGGCAAGAGGTCGATCTGGGCCTTGAGGCCATCCAATCCACCCGGGAATTGGGCCAGGGCATCGAGAGCCCGACCGGCCCGGTCGACACCAGCAGCGTAGTCGTCTACCCGCTCGGCCTCCAGGGCGATGCGAAGCTGCGCCACAGCCGCGGCCAGCTCGTGGATGAGTTCTGATTCAGCGAATTTGGACATGCGGCCTCCGACTAGAGGCACGACACGAGGTTACTGCGCGCGGCGACGGGCTGCGGCAGAGGAGATCGCATCGGCCAGGATGTTCTCAGCAACCTTATCGTAGTCGATCTGGAAGTCACCGCTGGCGATTCGCTCGCGAATTTTGTCGAGCAGTTCGGTATCGAGGGGCTTTTCACCACGCAGGGCTTCTTTGGCGGCCTGGGCGGCGCTGGCCGAGGCCGAGCTGATGTCGACGTTGGCAGCGGGAGCTGGCTTGCTCTGGGCGGTGGTGCTGGCCTGTTGATTGGCGCGCATGGAATCGACCTGGCTTTTGACGGCCGGGCTCTGCGCGCCGTTGGTCTGGCTGGGCAGTTTGCTCTGATCAATTTTCATGGTTTGCCTCTATTTCACAGTTATTTCTACTTCACCTGGGCCCACAACCCGCCCGGAGACCTGACCACCGTCCGACAGACGCACTGTAACAGTATCGCCGATCGCACCCTCGGAAAGGGCTATGCCCTCGCCACTGGCCTGGAATCCGGGACCCTTGATCTGTACTCTGACGGGGGCCCTCGCCTGTATTACGGATGCCTGCTTCAAACTGTTTAGCCGAATCCAGCCCCTGGCCGAAATAGATTGGCTGGTGGTCTGTCCGAGGACGTCCTCGACCCGGACAGCAGCATCAGCCGGGGCATCGGTCACTTCTGCCTGCTCGACCACCAGGTCGTCGCGGCCCAGTCGGGCCCCGCTGGGGAGGTAGCGGGCGGCCCTGATCGACTGGCCAAAGACCCGGACCCGCAGGGGAATGCTGGCGCTGAAGTTGGGCTTGTCGCACCGGGCCACGACCTGCACGTGGCCCCACATGCGGTCTCTTTTGGGGTTCTCAAATGATAGTGTTTGCTCACATTTGGTTCGGAGTCCCGCGTTTGGGGGGAATTCCACTTGAATGGTCTGGCCCCGCAG
>JBMSJG010000133.1:0-3648 GCA_049418645.1 Burkholderiaceae bacterium
CTGTTGGGAATGCCATTGTCAGCAGCACCATAAAGCCCCAGAACCGGTGCGTTCAGCTTCTCAGCAATGTCGATCGGATGGAATGGGTTGGCCTCGTTCACCGTGGTGCGAATACGGCCGTACCAGGCCACGCCCGCTTTCAAATCTTTGAACGCAGCAGAGGCCAGCCAGACAATGCGCCCGCCCCAGCAGAACCCGGTGATACCCATCTTGCCCTTCACCCCGCCATGAGCCGCCGCATAGGCCATGGTGGCCTCAACGTCACCCAACACCTGCTTGTCGGTGGCCTTGCTGACGATCTTCTCGAAGATCTCTGGAATGCCACTCATCTTGCTGGGATCACCCTGACGATGAAAACACTCGGGCGCAATCGCCAGGTAGCCCTGCTTGGCAAATCGACGGCAGACATCTTTGATGTGCTCGTGCACCCCAAAGATCTCATGTAAGACCACGACCGTGGCCAAGCCAGACTTGCCTGCGGGTTTTGCCATGTAGGCAGGAATGTTTCCGTTGGAGGTGGGCACCTGGACCATCGCTGCATCCAGGCCGTTGGTATCGGTGGTGATGGTCTGGGCCTGCAGGGCACCGGTTGGGACGACCGCAGCCGCAAAACCCGCCAGGGCGGAGGCCTGCAAGAACCCGCGACGGCTACCGGGCAAGAGACCGGGGTTCACGGGGGTGAGGGAGTCAATTTCTTGTTCGACAGCAGCCAACGGGTTGAGCTGAGGATCGATAGGGGTACGAGCGTTCATGCTTACTCCAGGTTGAAGAGGTTAACCATCTGAACAAACGGTGACTTTAATGCGCGTCGTCCCAATTGGGACCAGACCCTACTGAGACCTCCAATGGCACGCGCAGTTTCGCGACATTTTCCATAACCTCTATAGCGATTTCCCTGAGGGTTTCCACCTGCTCAGCCTGAACCTCAAAGATCAGCTCGTCATGGACCTGCAGCAGCATGCGGGCATTCAAGCCTGACCGAGCCAAGGCGTCCTCGACTCCCACCATGGCCATCTTGATCAAATCAGCTGCGGTACCCTGCATGGGTGCGTTGATCGCAGCCCGCTCAGCTCCCGCCCGCCTTGGCCCATTCGGCGAATTGATCTCGGGCAACCAGAGTCTGCGACCAAAGGCTGTCTCAACATAGCCGTTGGCCTTGGCCTGGGCCTTGATGGTTTCCATGTAGCGGGCCACGCCAGGGTAACGATCGAAGTACCGCTCAATGTAGAGCTTGGCTGCATCACGACCAATGTCCAGGTTCTGAGCCAAGCCAAAGGCGCTCATGCCGTAGATCAGTCCGAAGTTGATCACCTTCGCGTAGCGACGCTGCTCATCACTGACTTCGTCTCGGGCCACACCAAAGATCTCCGCTGCAGTCGCCCGGTGCACATCCTGCCCCGTTGCAAAGGCCTCCATCAGGCCAGGATCCTCAGACAAATGCGCCATGATCCTGAGTTCAATTTGAGAATAGTCCGCCGACACCAAGACTTGGCCGGCCGGCGCTACAAAAGCCTGACGAATCCGACGCCCCTCAGCCGTGCGAATCGGAATGTTCTGAAGGTTGGGGTCACTAGACGCCAGACGACCGGTGACGGCGACCGCCTGCGAGAACGTTGTGTGAACTCGGCCAGTCGCTGGGTCGATCATCTGTGGCAGTTTGTCCGTGTAGGTGGACCGCAGCTTCGAAAGACTGCGCCACTGCAGCAAGACCTTGGGCAGGGGATAGTCCTGGGCCAGCTGCTCCAGTACGTCTTCGTCCGTCGAGGGCGCTCCCTTGGCAGTCTTCTTGATGGGCTTGTAGCCCAAGCGATCAAACAAAATCTCACCCAATTGCTTGGGTGATCCCAGGTTGAAAGCACCTCCCGCCAGTTCGTGAGCCTGGGATTCGAGTTGGGTAATCGTGGTAGCGAGCGACTGGCTCTGGGCGGCGAGAAGCCCCGCGTCAATCTGAATGCCGCGCTCCTCCATCTCAATCAGGACCCGCAAGGCAGGCATCTCAATCTGGGCGTAGACCCGATGAAGCTTGTCATCGGCCTGAATCAGCGGCCAGAGCACCTGGTGCAGATGGAGGGTGAAGTCGGAGTCCTCGCCTGAGTACTGGGTCGCGACCTCAACCGAGACCTGCTCGAACCCAATTCTTGAGGCACCCTTACCGGTGACCTGGTCATAGGACAATCCGCGTCGACCCAGATGTCGCTCGGCCAAGGAGGACAAGTCGTGGCTGCGATGGGCCTCCAGCACATAAGACTGCAGCAGTGTGTCGTGCTCAATGCCCCTCAACACAATCCCATAACGACGAAGCACATGGGCGTCGTACTTCAGGTTCTGGCCCAGCTTGGGACGAGCAGCATCCTCAAACCACGGCTTGAGCCTGGCGAGCACCTCTGCGCAATCCAGCTGAGACGGCGCACCGGCGTAGACATGCCCCACTGGCACATAAAAAGCCTGGCCGACCAGGGTGGCGAAGGACAGTCCAACCAGGTCAGCATGCCGAGCATCCAACGAGGTGGTCTCCAGGTCAAAGCAGACCAACTCACCGGTTGTGATCTGATTAAACAATTCATCAAAGGCCTGCGCAGTGAGCACCGCGTGATACGTCCCGACCACCGATGAGCGGGCTGCAAACTCCGCAGGATCGACCTGATCAAAGCCATCCAAGACTGGGCCGCCAGTCAGCCGAGCCACACCGGCGGTTGCCCCAGTGGCACTGGTGTTTTCGGCTTGGCCTAACGCAGCATCATCCAACAGGCCGCGAAGACTGCGAGCCAAGTCAAACTCATCGCGAAGCTTGGTCAGGCCATCGGGCTGAATGGCGCCATAGACCAAGGTGTCCTCAAACCGTGGCACCACCGCCGACAAATCCGCATCACACTTGACCGTGACCAGAGTCCTGGCAGTGGGCAGCCAATCCAAAGCCTTGCGTAGGTTTTCGCCGACCACACCACCAATCGCGCTGGCGTTCGCCATGACCCCCTCTAGGGTGTCGTAGCTGGCCAGCCACTTGGCAGCTGTCTTGGGACCAACCTTCTCAACACCAGGGACGTTATCAACCGCATCTCCCACCAGAGCCAGGTAGTCGATGATTCTCTCGGGTGGGACACCAAACTTATCGATCACAGCCTGTCGATCCGTCACCTTCGCGGGGCCACCGTCACGGCTCATGGTATCGACCAACAGCACCTGATCATTGACCAACTGGGCCAGATCCTTGTCACCCGTGGCAATGACGGTCTGGAGGCCCTGTGACTGGGCTTGATGAGCCAGCGTGCCGATCACGTCATCGGCCTCCAGGCCATCGACCACGACCACGGGCCAACCCAATGCACGAACTGCATCAAAGATCACTGGGATCTGCGCACGGAGGTCATCCGGCATGGCCGAGCGGTTGGCCTTGTACTCGGGGTATATCTCGTCCCTAAAGGTTGCACCCTTGGGATCAAACACACAGGCGGCAAAGTCTGCGGGCCACTCCTGACGTAGCCGACGCAGCATGTTGATCATGCCTGTGATGGCCCCGGTCGGATGGCCCGATCGGCTGCGCAAATCAGGTAGTGCGTGAAAGGCGCGGTAGACGAAGCTGGAGGCGTCTACCAGCAGTAATCGGGGGCTTTGGGCAGATTGATCAGACATGCCCGCATTATGGGCTAG
>JBMSJG010000134.1:0-3613 GCA_049418645.1 Burkholderiaceae bacterium
TGGTCTATCACGAGCCCTGCAACACCGAGGTGGCCAAGTTCATTGGAGACGGTGCGCTGATCAGCGGTACCCAGCGACATCACAGCGTGGAGACCCCTCTGGGCACCCTGAACCTGGCCCAATGCTGCTGCAACGAGAGCACACCAGAGCGCGCCGTCAACGTGCTGTTGCGGCCAGACGATGTCATTCATGACGATGACAGCCCGTTGCAGGCCAAGGTCTTGGCCAAGACTTTTCGCGGGGCTGACTTTCTCTACACCCTAGAACTGCCCAATGGCGAAAAGATCCTCTCGCTGGTGCCCAGTCACCATGACCACCCGCTCAACCACCCGATCGGCATCCGACTGGAGGCCGATCACGTGGTGACCTTCGCCGCCACCGAGAAACCCAGCGCCTTCGAAGGCGAAACGATCTGACCTAATCGATCTTGGCGAGGGCCTGTTCCAGGTCTGCCATCAAGTCCTTGATGTGCTCGATGCCAATCGACAGCCGAACCATGTCCTCGCTGACACCCGCACTGGCGAGCTCCTCGGGGGACAACTGACGGTGCGTGGTGCTGGCCGGATGACAGGCCAGTGACTTGCAGTCGCCAATGTTGACCAGACGCGTGAAGAGTTGCAGCGCGTCTTGGAACTTGGCGCCAGCCTCACGTCCACCCTTCAGGCCAAAGTTCAAAATGCCACTGGCACGCCCGCCCATGTACTTCTGCACCAGACCATGGTCCGGGTGATCAGGCAGGCCGGCATAGTTGACCCAGTTCACCTTGGGATGGCGCTTCAGGTAGGTGGCAATGGCCAGGGTGTTCTCGCAGGTACGGTCCATCCGCAGGGGCAAGGTCTCTAGGCCCTGCATGATCTGAAAGGCATTGAAGGGGCTGACCGCTGCACCCATGTTGCGAAGGGGAACCACTCGAGCACGGCCAATGAAGGCTGCAGGGCCAAAGGCCTGGGTGTAGACCACGCCGTGGTAGCTGACGTCTGGTTCGTTGAGACGCTTGAAGCGCTTGGCATGATCCGCCCAGGGGAAGGTGCCCCCATCCACAATCACACCGGCCACGGTGGTGCCATGGCCACCCATGTACTTGGTGGCACTGTGAACCACGATGTCGGCACCATGCTCAATGGGACGACACAGATAGGGGCTGGGCACGGTGTTGTCAACGATCAGGGGCACGCCGTGGGCATGGGCGATCTGGGCCAGACGACCGATGTCGGTGATGTTGCCCAAGGGGTTGCCGATGGTCTCGCAATAGATGGCCTTGGTCTTGTCGTCGATGAGTTTTTCAAAGTCGTCGGGCCTGCGATAGTCGGCAAAGCGCACCTGAATGCCGAACTGCGGCAGGGTGTGGGCAAACAGGTTGTAGGTGCCGCCGTACAGGGTCGACGCCGACACAATGTTGTCGCCGGCTTCGGCAATGGTCTGAATCGTGTAGGTAATGGCGGCCTGACCAGAGGCCACGGCCAGGGCCGCAATGCCGCCCTCTAGCGCAGCGACCCGCTTTTCCAGCATGTCCTGGGTCGGGTTCATGATCCGGGTATAGATGTTGCCCAGAACCTTCAGGTCAAACAGGTCTGCACCATGCTGGGTGTTGTCAAAGGAATAGGCCACCGTCTGATAAATCGGGGTGGCGACCGCCCGCGTGGTGGGGTCCCCCTCGTAGCCGGCATGAACGGCCTTGGTCTCAAAGTGCCAATTGGGATTGTTTGCTGCCATGGCTGACTCCTCTTGTGGTCTTGTAGGACAATCTTCGCATGAGTGATTCATTTGCGCCGGTCATCATCATCGAGGGATTTCTAGGCCTTGGCGTGGTGCTCTGGCTCTACTTCTCCCACCAGCGTGAGATGAAGCGGATTCGCGAAGACAAGGCGAGGAAGGCCCAGGCTGAAGGTCTTGCCAGCAATACCGCCTTGTCCGGTGCGGCGGGCTCAAACCGTGATCCCAAGTCGTCACAACAAGACGTTTAGACTCCTGGCATGACAAACGCCCTTCCCTGGATTGCCCTGCTGGCCATTGGCCTGCCCGTTTTGGTTCTACTGGCGCTGGTCTGGCGAAGGCTTGGCCAGTCTGCACCTTCAGAGTTGCAGCAGACCCTTCAGCAGCCCTTCGATGCGCTGGGCCAACGCCTGGACTCGCTGAACAAAGAGCTCATCGCCATTCGGGCGGTCACCGACAACCAGACCAAGACCCAGGAAGTCCGTTTTCAATCCCTCACCCAACAGATTCAAGACAGCCTGGAGACCAGTCGCCGGACCATCAACGAGCGACTGGGCGAGATCCAACAAGACAACGCCAAAAAGCTAGAAGACATGCGCAAGACCGTGGACGAGAAGCTGCAGTCCACCCTAGAAGAAAGACTGGGCGCCTCGTTCAAGATTGTGTCCGAGCGACTCGAACAGGTACACCGTGGCCTGGGCGAGATGCAGTCGCTGGCCTCCGGCGTGGGCGATCTGAAACGCGTGCTGACCAACGTCAAGACGCGGGGCACCTGGGGCGAGATTCAGCTCGAGGCCATGATCGAACAAGTCCTCACCGCCAACCAGTACGCCAAGAACATGGCCACCCGTCCGGGCAGCAGCGAGCGGGTGGAGTTCGCCATTCGGTTCCCGGGGCGTGACGAAGACTGCCCCGTCTGGCTGCCCATCGATGCCAAGTTCCCCATGGAGGACTACCAGCGGCTGGTCGATGCCCAGGATCAGGCGGATCTGGCCGGTATCGAACAGGCCGCCAAGGCCTTGGAGAATCGCATTCGGCTCGAGGCCAAGACCATCGCAGACAAATACCTAGAGCCACCGCACACCACAGACTTTGCGGTGCTGTACCTGCCCACCGAGGGCTTGTATGCCGAAGTCATTCGCAGGCCGGGCCTGGCCGACAGCCTGCAGCGTGACCATCGGGTAACGCTCGCCGGGCCCACCAACCTGCTGGCCCTGCTCAACAGCCTGCAGATGGGCTTTCGCACCCTGGCCATTGAACAGCGGTCCTCCGAGGTCTGGCAGGTCTTGGGTCAGGTCAAAACAGAGTTCGGTAAGTTCGGTGCGGTCATCGAGGCCACCGAGAAGAAACTCCAAGAGGCCAGCAACAAGTTCAGCGAGGTGGGACGTCGCAAGCGGGCCATCGACCGCAGCCTCAAAGAGGTCGAGGCGCTGCCCATCGCCGGTGCGGGGGTACCCTCGGGGTCAGCGTCTTTGCTGGCCGACGACTTGGACGATTCCGATGACGCTGACCGAGACGGGGACAGCCCGAGGACCTAGGAACTGAGGGCAAAAAAAAGCCCCAGAACCAGTCTGGGGCTGTAAGCCATTCCAATCGATCGAGGAGGAGGATCGTATTTGGTCTGGAAGGAGGAGACAACATGCTGATCGAAGCTCGATCAACGTATACATTTCACCTCTTACCCCACCGCTACAGGCTGAGCCGTTTTGTCCAACCCATTCAAGTTTTTTGAATGTAGACAGTTTTTTAGAAAAATCAGGCCTTTAGAAAACCTTTTTCAACACAGGGCTGGCTTTTCCCAGGGCTTTCCATTACAGTAGCACTGGTCCCACCGTTTCTGCGGGCGTCGTTCAATGGCAGGACCTGAGCTTCCCAAGCTCAAGACGTGGGTTCGATTCCC
>JBMSJG010000135.1:0-3591 GCA_049418645.1 Burkholderiaceae bacterium
AGTCAGCAGGTCGACATCTTGCCCCTGTTTGGCCGGTTGGCCCAGGCTGACCAGGAAAAACTCTTTCAGTCTGCCAAACGAAGGCGGGTGGTTTTGGCCACCAACATCGCTGAAACCTCACTGACCGTGCCCGGCATTGGTATGGTCGTCGACACAGGCCTGGCCCGCGTCAAGAGATACCGAACCAAGGGAAAGGTCGAACAGCTTCAGGTTGAGCCCATCAGTCAGTCACAGGCCGCGCAGCGCAGCGGCCGGGCTGGGCGTCTGGGACCTGGTATTTGCATTCGACTCTATGCAGAGGACGAGTTTCTGCAGCGACCAGTCCATGCCGATCCTGAAATTCGTCGGTCGTCTTTGGCCTCGGTCTTGTTGCGCATGAAATCACTTGGTCTGGCCGACCCAACGGTCTTTCCCTTTGTAGACCCACCTGCCAGACGAGCCATCGCAGATGGCCTTGCTCTGCTGCAGGAGTTGCAGGCCGTCGATCGACAGGGCGACCTGACACCGATTGGAAGGCTGCTCGCAGACCTGCCAATGGATCCCAGGCTGGGACGCATGCTGGTCGCAGCCCGAGACCATCTCTGCCTGATGGAGGTCTTGGTTGTGGTGGCGGCCTTGTCGATTCAGGACCCCCGCGACCGGCCGACTGATCAGCAACAGGCTGCGGATCAGTCCCATCGACGGCATGCAGATGAGCTGGGTGACTTCATGACCTGGGTCCGGCTCTGGCGTTTTATCGAGGATCTCTACTCCGGTCGTCAGAGCAACCGGCAGTTTGATCAGCAGCTTCGTAAACACTTTCTGTCCCCGGTTCGAGTTCGGGAGTGGCGCGACCTGCACCGGCAGTTACATGACTGGGTGATTCGACAAGAGTGGCGGCTCAATGAGAAGCCAGCCAGCGCCGAGCAGGTGCACCGATCACTGCTGTCTGGGCTGCTCTCCAATCTGGGATGTCGAATCGATGGACCGGCCGCAACCACAGCCCAGCCCAGTCGCCAGCGGCAAGGCCCGCTCTGGCAGGGGACCCATGAGATCAAGTTCTCGGTATGGCCAGGCTCAGTACTCTTCAAAAAGCCTCCACGCTGGCTAATGGCCGCAGAGCAGGTCGAGACCACACGTCTTTTTGCCAGGACCATTGCTGCGGTCGACCCATTGTGGATCGAGCAGGCAGCGGGCCACCTGATCAAGGTCTCAGTTGGAGAGCCACATTGGGAGAAAAAACAGGGCAGGGTGGTTGGTCTGGCCAGGGGGGTTCTCTATGGACTTCCAATTTACAGCCAGCGTCGGGTGGTTTGGGCTCACCAGAGCGATCAGGCTCGTCGAGAGGCTCGAGAGATCTTTATCCGCGAGGGTCTGGTGGGGCAGGACATGGACTGTCGTCTACCGTTTTTTGAGCACAACGCCAGACTGCTTCGAGAGATTGAGCGCTTGGAGCACAAGGCCAGGCGACAGGACCTTCTGGTTGACGAGGGTTTGTTAGAGGCTTTCTATGATGCTCACCTGCCAGATGACGTGGTGGACCTCGAGAGCCTCACCAGCTGGTGGCGCCAGGCGAGCAAGGCCCAGCCCCGATTGCTCTACCTCGACAAGAAAGACCTCATGCGTCACGATGCCGCCGGCATCACCACTGATCAATTCCCCAAGCGATTGGAAGTCTCTGGGCTGCGACTGGCTTTGGATTACAAGTTTGAGCCTGGTGCGACGGATGATGGGCTGACGGTGCATGTGCCCATCGCCGTGGTGAACCAGTTAGAGGCCAACCTCTTGGACTGGCTTGTGCCGGGTATGCGACGGGAAAAGGTCTTGGCCTTGCTCAAGACGCTGCCTGGTCGTCACCGGCGACACCTGGTTCCGGTGGAGGCCTATGCCAGTGGATTTTGTGAACGGTGGCGTGAACGGGCGGGTCAAAGCAGTCTGGTGCGTGCGCTGTGTGAAGACATTGCGCAGGAGACTGGTGTGCGCCTGATGCCGGATGACTTTAAGCGGGATCAGTTGCCCGCTCATTGGCAGGCCTGGATTCGAGTGGTCGATGAGCATGGCCGGCTGCTGGGTCAGGGGCGTGATCTGGCAGTGCTCAAGCAGGCCCATGGGGCCAAGGCGACGGCCACCCTGGCCGCCGCCCTGCAAGCGGCAGTCGGGCCGCAGGCCCTTGCCGACGCCGATTCGACCCATACACTGGCCCAGACTCACTGGACATTTGGCGAGCTGCCAACTCAACAACTGATTGAGCATTCGGGTCAGTCGGTTATGACCTATCCCTGCCTGAAGGATGTTGGAGAGGGAGTGGTGCTGACCCAGTTGGATGACCCCGAGCAGGCCGCCACTGTGCATGCCATGGGCCTGATTCGTCTATTCGGCCTGCAGATCAAGGAACAATTAAAGGCCTTGGAAAAGGACTTGTCTCGGCAGCCTGCCCTAAGTCTGGCCTGGTCGGCCGTAGGCTGGTCTGGCCAGCCCTTGACCGCTGTTGTCGGCCTTGCGATGCGTCGGGCTTTTCTGGGTGATGATCTGCCTCGCTCCGAACTGGCCTTTACAAAGGCGCTCGCCCAGGGACGTTCTCGTTTCCTGTTGCAGGCCCAGGAGGCAACCCGGTGGCTGACCGAGTTGGCCTCGCAGGTCCATCAGATTCAAAAGCGGCTGGCGAGTCTTCGGTCTATGAAAGCGGTGGTGAGCGACATTGAGGCGCAATTGACCAGACTGTTCGAGAAAGATTTTGTGCACTCGGTACCACCGGAGCGGCAGCGCCACTACAGCCGATACCTGCAGGCTATCCTGATGCGACTGGAAAAAATTCGAGTGGATGCCAATCGAGACGCGATACAGATGGGTGAGATCCAAGGTCTGGAGCAGCCTTTCTGGCGATGGGCGAGGCAGCACAATGGGCCATGGTCCGAGGCCATGGTGGATTTTCGCTGGCAGCTAGAAGAGCTTCGAGTAGCCCTGTTTGCGCAGAGCCTCCGAACACCTGCCCCTGTCTCGGTTAAGAGACTTCAGAAAACCTGGCAGGCGCTGCAGGTTGGCCTTCGCTAGACTTTCTGGAAAATTTAAAGAGGGAGTGCTTTTGTGACCGCATCGGATCAGCAGACTCATGACATCGGCCTCATCATCATTGGAGACGAGATTCTCTCGGGCAAGCGAGAAGATCGGCACTTTGCGCAGGCCAAGGCGGTCTTGGCCAAGCGAGGACTGGCCTTGTCCTGGGTTAGTTATCTGGGGGACAGCCCGGACCGATGTGTAGCCGCCTTGGAAAAGAGTTTTACCAGCAACGACCTGGTTTTTAGCTTTGGAGGCATCGGGTCGACGCCGGACGATCACACTCGCCAGTCCGCCGCCAAGGCCCTTGGGCTTCCCTTGGTTCTCCATGAGCAGGCCCGTGAGCTGATCGCCCTTCGATGCCAGGAGTCGGGCCAGCCGCTCACCGCTGAACGACTGCGCATGGGAGAGTTTCCCCAAGGAGCCTCGATTGTCCCCAACCCCTACAACCGGATTCCTGGTTTTAGTGTTGGGCACCATTATTTCCTCCCTGGCTTTCCAGTCATGGCCTGGCCCATGATGGAGTGGGTACTCGACACCCACTATTCGCACTGCTTC
>JBMSJG010000136.1:0-3579 GCA_049418645.1 Burkholderiaceae bacterium
CCCTTGTAGGCTGGGCCAAACAACAGGTCTGCCTGCAACTGGCCCTTTGCTTGGGCCGCCAACAAGGCCTGGGCATAGAAGTCAGCTAACCGGCCCAGCAGGCCCCCGCGATAGAACAGGCCTGCGTTAAAAAAGTAAGGGGATTGGCGGCCGGCCTTGGTCGTAAAGCTGCCAAATCTCAGAACACCGCTCGCAATGGCGAACTCCAGAAAATCACGCTGAAAGGAATTGGGCTGGCTGGTCATGGTGGTCCACAATATACGCCATGCGAATCATCAGTCTCAATGCCAATGGCATCCGTTCCGCCGCCAACAAGGGCGTCTTTGATTGGCTGGCCGACCAGTCTGCCGATCTGGTCTGCGTCCAAGAGCTCAAGGCTCAAGGTTCAGACCTCACCGAGGCCCATACACGAATCAAAAGCAGCCAGCAGAAAGACTTGTTTGCCCACCTGCACTGGGCCGAGAAAAAAGGCTACAGCGGTGTTGCCGTTTTTTCTCATCAGGCACCTACTGGGGTCAAGGCCGGTATCGGAGTCTCTGAATTTGATCTTGAAGGACGGGTCCTGCGAGCCGACTTTGAGGCAGGCCAATGGGGCCCTGGTGCCAAACCCCTGTCGGTGGTCAGTCTCTATGCGCCCTCTGGTTCAGCCTCCGATGAGCGACAGGCCTCGAAGTTTCGTTTTCTGGATGTCTTCTACCCGGTGCTCCAGGCCTGGATGCAGGAGCATCGGCAGACCGGCCGTGAGTTTGTGATCTGTGGTGACTGGAATATTGCCCACACCGAACAAGATCTGAAGAACTGGAAAGGCAATCTGAAAAACTCTGGCTTCCTACCCGAGGAGCGGGCCTGGTTTGGTCGCATGCTAAGCGAGCTGGGCTGGGTCGACGTCTATCGGCAACTCTATCCGCAGGCTACCGAGGAGGGCTACACCTGGTGGTCAAACAGAGGCCAGGCCTGGGTCAAGAACGTTGGCTGGCGAATTGACTACCAGATTGCCACCCCGGGACTGGCTGCTCGTGCCCAGTCTGCTCAGATTCACAAGGCCAGTCGCTTCTCAGACCACGCGCCCTTGGTCATCGACTATGCCCTCTAACCTGCCATGCCGCCGCGGGTTCTATTGACGGCTGGGATCAGGTGGTAGGGTCTGCATGGTCACGCCAATGGCCTTGGCATAGAGCGGCAAGACCCGAGGTAGGTTTCGAGAGATCTCATCAATCCGGGTGCTACCGGCCGGGTGGGTGGAGAACCACTCCGGTGGGGCGTTCTTGCTGGCGGCCTGCATTTTTCGCCAGAGGCTGATGCCAGCCCTTGGGTCATAGCCACCACGAGCCGCGATGTCCATGCCCACCAGGTCGGCCTCGGTCTCGTCATCCCTTGAAAACTTGAGGGTCAACAGCTGAGTGCCGTAGCCCAAGGCCTGCCGACCGGCGTCTCCAAAACCCAGGACGTTCGACAGAATGGTCGCCCCCAGGTCGGTGAGTTGGTTCTTGGCCATGCGGTCCCTGGCGTGCTCGCGCAGGGCATGCGCCATCTCATGGCCCATGACCACCGCCACCTCGTGGTCGTTGAGCTTGAGCTTGTCGAGAATCCCTGTGTAGAAAGCAATCTTGCCGCCTGGCATGCAAAAGGCATTGATCTGATCACTCTTTAGGACAATCACCTCCCACTGCCATCGGGCTGCATCTGGGTTCCAGGACTGAGCATATGGCTTGAGATCGGCCGCAATCTTCTGAAGACGTTTAACCTGAGAGTCCTCTGCGGGCAACAGGGCCTTTTTCTGGCCAGCCTGTTTCTTCAGGGCCTCAAACTGTCTGGCCGCTGACTGCTCTAACTGTCGAGCCGGGACGAGCTTGCGAATCTCGGAGCCTTCGCCAACCACCACACCGTCGCCAGGGCCCGCGAGTGTTGGCGAGTGCGTTGCGCAGGCTGACAGGGTGAGCGCCAGCAGACCTGATAAGAAAATTGGAAAAAACCGTAGGCCAGTCATATCGAGGACAATACCTCAAGCCCATGGTCCACTCCAGATACCCCCACTCTCACTGTCGCTCGGTTCGATGACAAACCCTTCACCGCAATTGGCGCAGGAGCAGCTGGCCTCGAGTCAACGTCCAGCCCAAGGTCTGCTGGTCATGACACTGGTGCTGGGCTTTGCCAGCGGGCTGCCATTGGCCCTGTCCTCGGGCACGCTGCAGGCCTGGCTAACCGTTGAAGGATTGGATTTAAAGACACTGGGCTGGCTCACCATGCTGGGTCTGCCCTACACCTACAAGTTCGCCTGGGCCCCCTTGCTCGACCGCTTCACCCTGGGTGGCAAATGGGGTGGGCGCCGAAAAGGCTGGATGGTGGCTCTGCTGCTCGCCATGGCGGCGATCTTGTTGGGCATGTCGTGGACGCTCGATGTAGCCCAAGCCGGCTTGGGACGCCTGGCTGCGCTGGCGTTTGCGCTGGTGGTGATGTCGGCGAGTTTTGACATTGTCTTTGATGCCTGGCGGGCTGAGTCATTGCCTGCCTCTCAGCGGGGGCTCGGGGCCGCCTGGTCTGTGATTGGCTATCGACTGGCCATGCTGGTCTCAGGCGGCCTGGCGCTGATGCTGGCAGACGTGTATCTCGGCTTCGCAGGCAGTTACCAAGTCATGGCGGGGCTCTGCGTCATCCTGGCCATTGCAGCGCTTTTTGCGCCTGAACCAACCGAGGTTCGTGCTCCCAAGTCGATCAAGGCGGCTGTGGTGGAGCCCTTTAAAGCCTTCTTCTCGAGCCGCTGGGCGTGGTGGCTGCTGGCGGGCATCGTGCTCTACAAGCTGGGCGATGCTTTCGCGGGGAGCCTCTCGACCGCCTTTCTGATTCGTGGCGCGGGCTT
Source organism: Burkholderiaceae bacterium (assembly GCA_049418645.1). GTDB lineage: Bacteria > Pseudomonadota > Gammaproteobacteria > Burkholderiales > Burkholderiaceae_A > Hahnella. Next base: position 2,858 of record JBMSJG010000136.1, read on the forward strand.
CAGTCCAGCAGAGGTTGGGGCAGTCAACAAGGGGGTCGGCCTGCTGGCCACGCTGGTCGGTGGCTTGGCCGGTGGATGGCTGATGACACGCCTGGGCCTGTGGCGTTGCCTGATGGTTTTTGGCGTCATACAGGCCCTGACCAACCTGGGTTTTTGGTGGCTGGCTAGTATCCAGCCTGGTCTCGTGGCGATGACCACGGTCATCCTGGCCGAGAACCTGGCTGGTGGCATGGGAACAGCCGCCTTCGTCGCCCTGCTCATGGCCCTGTGTGATGCGCGCTACACCGCTACCCAGTTCGCCCTGCTCTCCGCCTTGGCCGCGGTGGGCCGTGTCTGGGTTGGGCCGGCGGCGGGCCATGCTGCCAGCGAATGGGGCTGGGCTCCGTTTTTCCTCGGCACTTTTGTTGCCAGCCTGCCGGGACTGATCTTGTTTCTATGGCTGCGCCCAGTCATTGATCGGGCAGAGGCTCGCTCGATCAACTCGAGCGACCCAGAGCCTTCCTCAGCAGATCCGTCACCGTCTGTGGGTTCGCCTTCCCAGCGGACTTCTTCATGACCTGGCCGACCATGGCGTTCAGCGCCTTGTCCTTGCCTGACATAAACTCCTCCACCATCTTGGGGTTGGCAGCGATCACCTCCGCCACCAGACCATCGATCAAACCAGTGTCCTGAATCTGCTCCAGGCCCTTGGCCGAAATGATCTGGTCAGCGGTCTGGCCCTC
>JBMSJG010000137.1:0-3575 GCA_049418645.1 Burkholderiaceae bacterium
GCCATGGAAAAGAGTCGATGGAGTTGCAGGTCCAGACTCCAAAAACTCAAGACCACCAGGGCCACCAGGCCCGCGAGACCCCAGCAGATGCCGCATCCCCATCGGACCATGCTCTGAGGCATGGGCGGTGCTAGTCCATGGGCCTTCATTGGACCGCCTTTCGAAACCAGCTGCTGATCTGGTCAGCCATGGCGACCAGAAGCATGAGCACCAGCAAAATGGTGGCAACCTCTCCGCCATTGAACATCTTCATCGAGGCATCCATTTGTTGGCCGAGTCCACCCGCTCCAACAAAGCCCAAGACGGCCGAAGAGCGAATGGCACATTCCCAACGATAGACGGAGTAACTCAGCAACTCGGTGGCGTTCTGGGGCAACAAGCCATAAAAAAAAGCCTGTAGGCGTCCACCGCCACCCAGGAGGATCGATCTGCTGGCCTGCGTGTCGCCACTCTCCAGAATCTCCCCGTAAATCTTGCCCAGCATCCCGCTGTAGGTGACAGCGATGGCCAAGACACCCGCTGCCGGACCCAATCCAACGACTCGAACGAAGATGAGGGCCCAGACCAACTCCGGAATGCTTCTTAGAACGATCAAAAGCCAGCGGATTGATTGACGAACCGCGAAGCCAAGGGGATGCATGCGGCCTGTCAGAGCGGAGATCGACAGTGCACTGCTTGCTGCGATTGCCAGGGGCACTGCCAACAGCAGGGCAAGGGCCATACCGGCTGTGGCAATGGCAATGGTTGTCCATGCTTCCTTGGCCAGTAGCAGTAAAAACTCGACTTGAAAAACCGGCGGAAAAAAGTCACCAATAAAGTTTGCAGTGACCTTTAGGTTCTGGGGCTCCAGAAGAATCCAGGGTTTGAACTCTACTGCGATGAAGGTCGGTAAGAGCAGGACCCCTATGACGCTGGCCCAGAACGCTCTGCCGATCCAGGCTGGGTCACGGGCAGCGGGGTGAAGGGCTTGCCTCAGCGACATGCGATGACATGGGCACTAGAGGAGGGCAGGATGAGGCTGTCCTCTGGGTGGAGGGGGCCGCTGGTCTGCTCTAGCTCATGCTCAAACTGGGCGTAGAGGTGTTGAAGTGCCTGATCGGTGACCGATGCCCGTGGCAGATCGAATTGTAATTGCCCATCTCGAAGGCCAATGACCCGAGGAAACATCTGTCTGGCCACCTCCACCTGATGGAGGGTGGTGATGAGCGTGACGCCTCGACGATTGGCTTCCTCGACCAAGGCCGCAATGGCCTGCTGGGACCGTTTGGGATCCAGAGCAGACAGGGGTTCGTCCACGAGCCACAAGTCTGCTGAAGACATAAAAGCCTTGGCCAGGCCGATTCTCTGGCGCTCGCCACCGGAGAGGCGATCAACCCTCAGCCACAACTTCTCACCCAGATCAAAGGCGCACAGAGCGTCGTAACTCTCCTGGGCAAAGCGAGGCCGCACGAGATTGAGTAAGGAGACGGCTGTTGAGAGTTCCGGCAGTTTGGCGCTGGAGAGGGCGGTGACCACCCGCTGTCGGGGTGGCAGGGGAGGGATCTGAGGGGCGTAGAAGATACGCGAGCGCAGCCTTCTTAGGTCGCGACTGCCCAGAGACCAAGGATCCAGGCCATCGAGTGACAGGCGTCCGGAAGTAGGGCGCAGCCCCGTGGCCAGGACCTGAAGCAGGCTGGTCTTGCCGGCACCGGAGGGCCCGATGACGGCAAGGTGTTCACCAGCTTGCACCCCCAGGCTGAGACGCTGCAGGGCCAATGGCCCGTCGGCCGCAGCAGCTCTATGCCGTGCGTCCAGCCCTTCGAGCACAATCTCCATCAGAGTCGATCCGGGGCTTTACTTAATCAGTCCGGCACTTCGTGCAGCCTTCTCCATGCCTTTGTAGTTCTCAGCCTTGGTTGGGATGAATCGAGTGGCTCGGGCGAGACTCAGGATTTCTTTGCCCTCTGGTGTGGCATCGTTCAGATCCAGAAAGGCCTTTTCAATTTTCTTGCGAAGCTCGGGGGGCATATCCTGGTGGATGGTCCAGTTGTAGTTAAAGAAGGTGGGCGTCTCGTAGAAGGCATTCACTTTGCTGATGTCGACTCGCTTGGACTCCACAAATTTCTGCCAGACCGTCATATCAACAGCCGCAGCATCGACCCTTCCACTAACCACAGCGGCAATGGAGGCATCGTGGGCGCCCGAGTAAGCGACTCGCGCGAGATCCTTCTCGGGGTTCAGTCCGGCCTCCAGCATGTAGGAGCGGGGCATCAGGTGCCCAGAGGTGCTGGAGGAGGAGCCAAAGGTGAGAGTCTTGCCCTTTAGATCGCTGAGTTTTTTGATGCCCGAGTTGGTTTGGCTGATAAAGACCGACCGAAACTTGGTGTCTTCCTCACGCTGGAGGATGGGAACCACTTTGCCACCCGAGCGGATATCAGCCTGAACAAAGGTGAGGCCGCCCAGCCAGGCCAGGTCAATCTGCTTGTTCACCAATGCCTCGACGGCTGCCGGGTAGTCAGCCACTGGCCGAAACTCCACCTTCATCCCGAGGCGCTTCTCCAGGTATGCGGCCAAAGGCGTGAACTTGCGGATCTGCTCGCTCGCCGCCTCTTCTGGGATGGTTGTAATACGAAGGATGTCTTTGGCCTGGGCCTGCGCCTGGGCCTGGAGGGGCAGGCAAATGGCCAACAGAGAGCCAACAACTGCTTGGAGCATTTGACGTTTGATCATGGAAGTGGTCCTTAGAGGAACAGGCCATCACGTGGCACGAGGGAGGGTGGCGCCAGAGCGGGGCGTCACCCGTGAATCATAGCCTTAATCAGTCTGTGTCGGTGCTGTGCCGTCTGGCCACCAGATAGCTTGCGCCCGTCGGTCCGTAGCGCTCTGCATGGGGCTGGCTGTGACTGAGCTCAAATAGATCGCCGGGCTGCAACTCTCTTTCCACACCATCCACGGTGAGCCACATCTGGCCCGCAGTGACCAGGGCCTTGAGTGCGAAAGGATGTGAGTGGTCAGGGATGATGTGGTTGGCTGGCCAGTCTCGGGTGACGACGTCATCGAAGTCTGCTGTCTGGGCGCGGAAGTCGGATTCGGTCATGGTTATTGGATGTCTGCGCAGGGGCTTTTCTTGCGGGAAATACTACAGTAGCCTAGGAAAAAACCTCCTCCTCTTCCGTGATTTTTAAGGAGGTGCAACACATGAATTGGCAGCCGTATATCAAGGCCAGTTGGGAGTTGGTCATGGCTTCTCAGGGGCGTACACAGGTCTTTTTAAGGGATGACTTGGAGGCCTACCTGGTGAACATGATGGCCCGCAATTTCACCAATAAAAACATCCCCCCGGACATCATCTGCCTTGAGTTTCCAAAGGCTAGAAACAAAAACGACTTTCAGGCCCTGGGAGACTCATGCCTGTTTGTAGATGCCTGGCGCATTAAGCCTGCACGTCTGGTCAATGCCGATTATTACGAACGCATGGGTCAGATGGCCTACAGCAGTGCGGCCCTGGCCAGCCGACCCATTGATGAGTTCTTCTCTGGTCTGGCCCAACAGTTTCGGACCATTAGTCGGGTATTGGCTGGGGTTCGGCAGTTGGC
>JBMSJG010000138.1:0-3555 GCA_049418645.1 Burkholderiaceae bacterium
GAGGCCAAGGTCTGGTTTTCGGCCTCGATGGCCACACCCTCTTTGGCCTCAACCGCCTGGTGAAGGCCATCCGACCAGCGTCTGCCCGACATCAGTCGCCCAGTGAATTCGTCAACAATGACCACCTTGCCGGCCTGAACAACGTAGTGCTGATCTTTGAAGTACAGCACATGGGCCCGGAGTGCCGCCATGAGATGGTGCAAGAGCGTGATGTTGGATGAATCGTAGAGACTGGCGCCGGACGGCAGCACACCCATCTGCTCGAGAAGCTGTTCCGACTTCTCAAAGCCGGCGTCTGACAGGTGAACCTGCCGCCCTTTTTCATCGACAAAATAATCACCAGGGCCATCCTCAGCAGCCTGACGTTCGAGCTTGGATGGTAGGTCGTTGACGGCCCGGTAGAGGTCAATGGTGTCGTCAGCCTGGCCAGAGATAATCAATGGCGTCCTGGCTTCATCAATCAGGATCGAGTCGACTTCGTCGATGATGGCAAAGTTCAGGCTGCGCTGAGAACGGGAGGCCTTGTCGGCCACCATGTTGTCACGCAGGTAGTCGAATCCGAACTCGTTGTTGGTCCCGTAAGTGATGTCGGCGGCGTAGGCGGCCTGCTTGGCGGGGGCCTCTAGGCCAGACAAGTTGACGCCCGTGGTCAGACCCAGAAAACCGTAGAGACGGCCCATCCAGTCGGCGTCGCGCTGGGCCAGGTATTCGTTCACTGTGACGACGTGGACGCCCTTTCCAGCCAAGGCATTCAGATAAGCCGGCAGCGTCGCCATGAGGGTCTTGCCCTCGCCGGTGCGCATCTCAGCGATCTTGCCCTCGTGCAAGACCATGCCGCCAATGAGCTGAACGTCAAAGTGGCGCATGCCCAATACTCGACGTGAGGCCTCTCGGCAGGTGGCAAAGGCCTCGGGCAGCAGGGCTTCAAGCGACTCTCCTGCCGCGTGACGGGCCTTTAGGGCATCAGTCTGTGCCGCCAGTGCCTGGTCGGAGAGGCCTTGGAGACCAGATTCCAGTCGGCCAATGGCATCGACCTTGGCTTGGTATTTTTTGATCAGCCGCTGGTTGCGGCTCCCGAAGACGGCGGACAAGAGGCTGCTAATCATAAGCTCGCTAGGGTAGCATGGCCGATGTGAAGAATCTTGCAAACAGCCGTCTGCCAAGGGGCCCCCAGGGGCCTCTGAAAGGCGCAGGCCCGGGGCGCTCAGCCGGACTGCTCGACAGCGTCCGTGTTGGGCTAGATGCCACCACAGCCGCCCGGCTGACTGAATCTCTGGCCCTATTAGACGTGGTTCGCCAAGTGCTGATCAGCCTGGGTCAGGCATCGCTGTCTCGGCTGATTCTTGGAGCCCATCGCTCTGACCCCCGACGAGGGGTGCGTGGAAGCCAATTGACCATCGTGACCAGCCAGCATGCCGCAGCGGCCAAACTTCAGTTGCTGTCAACCAGCCTGCTGGAGGCCTGCCAATCAAAATCTCTGGGTTTTCAGACGATTCTGATCCGCAGCCAACGGATGGTGGCGCCGCCCGCCCGACCCGCCGCCGGGGGCAGGCCCGGTGTGCCAGATGCTGCCCGGCAGCGCCTACTGGCTGCGGTTGGCCTGGTTCAGGCCCAGGACCACTGACGCGCCCAGGCGGCTGGTGCCTGGGACAGGTCGTCAAAAGATCTCTCAACCCAGGCCGTGGGATCCTCCAGCAAGGCCCGTAGCAATTGGTTGTTCAAGGCATGGCCAGACTTGAAGGCCGAGTAGGCTGCCATGAGTGGCTGACCTAATAGATAGAGGTCCCCAATCGCATCCAAGGCCTTGTGCATCGCGAACTCGTCTGGGCGTCGCAATCCCGAACGATTGAGGATGCGGTGGCTGTCCATGACGATGGCATTGTCCAGGCTGCCTCCCATGGCCAGGCCCTTGCTTCTGAGTGCATCCACATCCCGCATGAATCCAAAGGTTCTGGCCCGTGCAATCTCATCCACAAAGGAGCTCTGCTCAAAGTCAATGCTGACCTCCTGGCCCGTCTGATTGACCGCAGGATGCTGAAAGTCAATGGTGAAGTCGAGCCGAAAGCCATAATAGGGATCGAGTCTGGCCCACTTGTCGCCATCCCGGACTTCGATTGATTTGATGACCTCTACAAACCGCTTGGGTTGGTCCTGCTCCTGGATCCCGGCGGAACGAATCAGGTAGACAAAGCTGGCCGCGCTGCCATCCATGATGGGGATCTCGGCTGCATCCACCTCGACGGTGGCGTTGTCGATGCCCAGTCCCGACAGGGCTGACATCAAGTGTTCGACCGTGGCCACTTTGACCGAGCCCTCACCGATGGTGGAGGCCATCCGAGTGTCTCCCACGGCCACGGCCTTGGACACGATCTCATTGGGATGCGGCAGATCGGTCCGCCGGAAAACAATCCCGGTATCGGCCGGCGCCGGTTGAAGAGACAGTCGAACCCTTTGACCACTGTGCAGCCCAACGCCTTGGGCCGTCACGGCTGATCGAAGGGTTCTCTGTCTGAGCATCGGCCTGTAGGACTGCTGGTGGGATACGCCTTAGAGCGTGGCCAAAACAGCTTCTGCGCTGCTGACCTCGAACTTGCCCGGTGCCTCTACAGCCAGAGACTTCACCACGCCGTCCTCAACCACCATGGCGTACCGATTGGATCGAATGCCCATTCCACGACCGGTCAGGTCAAGTGTGAGCCCAATCGCTTTGGAGAACTCTGCATTGCCATCACCGAGCATGCGAACCTTGCCACGTACGCCCTGCTCCCGGCCCCAGGCGCCCATGACGAAGGCATCATTCACAGCCACACACCAGACCTCATCGACACCCTTGGCCTTCAGGGCCTGGTGCTGGGCCACGAAACCTGGGACATGTTTAGCCGAGCAAGTGGGGGTATAGGCACCAGGCAGGCCAAAGATGACAATCTTTTTGCCTTTGACCATGTCAGCCACCTGAAAGGCATTCGGGCCAATGGCGCAGCCGGGCGTCTCTTCTTCAATAAATTCGTACAACGTGTTGTTGGGTAGGGCTTGTCCAATCTGAATGCTCATGACCACTCCATCTTCTGATAGGGAAAAATCAGCAAGTCCCCCAGACGACTTCGGCAGTTGCCGCCTGGGGCTGAACCATGGAGTGTGCCAGTCAAGCAGCCTTGCTGGCTAGTCCGCCTGCTTACGGAGAAACGCGGGGATGTCGAGTCGGTCCATGCCCCCCTCCTCCAGGGCCATCACCCGAGCAGCGGCCTCGCCCTTGGCTGGCTGACGCCAGATGGTGGGAATGTCGGCGCCAACCGGGACGCTGGGACCGGCCGGTAGGCTGGTGGTCTCAGCGGCAGCTGCGTGGGTCATGGTCTGACCGACCGCATCGAAGGTCCCTGTGCGCACGACCGGGACCTCGACTGGGGGAACCAGGCTGGGACGCCGACGTGCAGCACCGAGTCCGGTTGCCACAACGGTGACACGCATCTCGTCGCCCATGGCCTCATCGTAGACCGTGCCAAAGATGATCGTCGCATCCTCGGCTGCGAACTGACGAATGGTCTCCATGGCCGTCTT
>JBMSJG010000139.1:0-3553 GCA_049418645.1 Burkholderiaceae bacterium
GTGCTTCGCCTGTGACGGAGTCAGACTTCCGCTTTGAGTTGAACCAAGATGCGATGGCCAGCGAGAAACTGGCCGAGGGCATTCGCCTCTTTTATGCCGACGGGGAAAAGCTCAAGGGCCTGCTTGCTGGCTAAGGCTGTCGGCTATTACCAGTCGGTCGTGTTTGCTAGCCTCGTCCGGTGGACCCAAAGCCACCTGTGCCTCTGGCGCTCTGGTCAAAGCTGTCGACGACGTTAAAGCCCACCTGCAGGATGGGCACCACCACCAACTGAGCGAGTCGCTCCATGGGTTCGATGGTGAAGGCCTGGTTGCCACGATTCCAGGCAGAGACCATGAGGGGGCCCTGATAGTCGGCGTCGATGAGGCCCACTAGGTTGCCCAGCACGATGCCGTGCTTGTGTCCCAGGCCACTGCGCGGCAGGATGAGGCCAGCATAACCAGGGTCAGCGATGTAAATGGACAGGCCTGTTGGGATCAGTTCGGTCTGACCAGGTGCTAGGGTCAGCGCCTCGGTTAAGGCTGCGCGAAGGTCCAGGCCTGCTGACCCGGTGGTGGCGTAGCTGGGCAACTGGTCACGCAGTCGTTCATCCAGGATTCGAACATCAATGGTTTTCATCATCAGGTCTCTTGAGAGGAGAGTAGATCGGCCAGCACATGCACCATGCGCAGGGCCTGATTGGTCTTGTCATCTTTGGGTAGAAGGGTCTGACGACCATCTGGATATTGAATCAGGAACTGGCCGTGGGTCTGGTGCATGTTGTCGATGGCCAGGTTGCCAATGAGCAGGTCAGCCTTTTTCCGGGCGAGCTTGGCCGGTAGAGTCTGTGCCAGGTCTTGTTCGGACCCGGTCTCGGCCGCAAAGCCCACCACCAATCCGGGCCGATTGGCGTGACAAGCGACGCCTGCCAGGATGTCTGGATTTTCGACCCACGTTAGATCGGACAGGACTTGGCCTGATTGCTTTTTGAGCTTCTCGGTCGCGGGACTGTCCACTCGCCAGTCGGCCACTGCTGCCACGCCAATAAAGACATCCGCTGGCAGAGCCTGCTCGACGGCCTGCTGCATGTCCTGTGCCGTCCGAACGTTGACCCGCATAACGCCATCCGGTGTTCGGAGACTGACGGGACCAGAGACCAGGGTGACGCGGGCACCAGCCTGCTGAACCGCCCTGGCCAGTGCATAGCCCATCTGGCCAGAGGACCGATTGGTGATCACACGGATGGGATCGATGGGTTCTTCAGTGGGCCCAGCAGTGATCAGGACATGCCTGCCATGGAGGCGCCCACGCACGGGCGGTACGCGGTCGCTGGCCGGCTGGCTGATATCCTGGGCCAGGCGCTGGGCGATCTGCTCGGCTTCAACCATTCGACCCAGTCCCACCTCACCACAGGCCTGCTCGCCTTGGTCTGGGCCGATCATCCGAATGCCGCGTTCTCTGAGCAGACGAATGTTGTCCTGTGTGGCCGGGTTCTCCCACATCTGTCGGTTCATGGCGGGTGCAACCCAGAGCGGCACATCTCTGGCCAGGCACAGGCTGAGCAAGAGCTCATCGGTCTGCCCGTGGCAGAGCTTGGCTAGAAAGTCCGCGCTGGCTGGTGCAACCACAATGCCATCGGATTCCCGGGCCAAGTCGATATGAGGCATGCCGTTTTGGACCATATCGGTCCACTGGTCGGAGATGACCGGGCGACCGGATAAAGCTTGAAAGGTGGTCTCGGTGACAAAGTGCTTGGCGCCCTCGGTCATGACCACCTGTACGCTGGCTCCCAGGTCCTGTAGACGCCTGACCAGTTCGCAGGCCTTGTAGGCAGCGATGCCCCCCGTGACACCCAAGACCAGGTGGCAGCCGTCTAGCCGTTTAGTCGGTTTCTGATCGGGGGCAGGCGTCGACATGTTGGGTCATCCTCGCTTGACTCGGCGCAGCTCGTCAACGATCAGAAGAAGCGCCCCAAGGCAGATGGCGGTGTCTGCCAAGTTGAAGGCGGGCCAGTGCCAGCTGCGCCAGTGCAGGTCAATAAAATCCACCACGGCACCAATGGTCAGCCGGTCTATCACGTTGCCGACTGCGCCGCCGATGATCAGGCTGGCGCCAGTGGCGAAGGTTTTTTGTTTGGGCGCACGAGTGATCATCCAGCCCAGCAGCAGAATCACCAAGAGGGCCAGTCCGGTGAAGAACCATTTCTGCCAGCCACCGGCATCGGCGAGAAAACTAAATGCTGCGCCGGTATTCAGGACATAGACCAGATTCAGAAAATCGCTTAATGCGATGGACTGACCCAAGGTCATGGTGTTAACGATCGCCAGCTTGGTGAGCTGATCAAGACCCAGGGTCAGGGTGGCTAGAACAAACCAGGCCACAGGCTTAGGCGTAGGCACGGTCTTCGCCCTGGCCATCGAGGTTGCTAACACACCGAGCGCACAGGCTTGGGTGGCTGGCCTGTTGCCCCACGGACTCGGAGAAGTGCCAGCAACGACCGCACTTCTGATGGCTCGAGGGCGAGACCGAGACCTCGGTCTGATCAGCAGCATGGGCACGGACCTCTGCGGCAGAGGTCATCATCACGAAGCGAAGTTCGGATTGCAGGCTGGCCAGCAGTTCGGCCGTCTGCGCGGGAACGGTGATCTGAACTTCGGCCTGCAAAGAGGCGCCAATCTCGCCGGCCTCTCGCCGAGTCTCTAGTGCTCGCATCACCTCTGCTCGAACCTCACGGATCTGCTGCCAACGACTGAGCAGGGCCGCATCTTCGCAGTCCGACAGGTCTGCTGCCGTCTGGGCAAACAGGGTCTCGGCCTTGGGCTGCAGGATGGTCCACGCCTCGTGGGCGGTAAACGACAAGACAGGTGCCATCAGACGAACCAGGGCATCGGTCATGCGGAACAGCGCAGTCTGGGCACTCCGACGGGGCTTGCCATCAGCCTTGGTGGTGTACAGGCGGTCTTTTAGGATGTCTAGGTAGAAGGCCCCGAGGTCTTCGGAGAAGAAACTGGTCAGCCGGGCCATGGCTGGATGGAAGCTGTAGTCGGCGTAATAGCCCAAGATCTCATTTTGCAAGTTGGCTGTCAGCGCCAGCGCATAACGGTCGAGCTCGAGGAGTTCGTTGGTGGGCAGGCTGTCTTTCTCGGGATCGAAATCTGATAGGTTGCCCAGCAGAAAGGTCATCGAGTTTCGAATGCGCCGATAGGCCTCCACCACTCGCTTGAGGATGGTGTCCGAGATCGATAGCTCGCCGGAATAGTCAGTCGAGGCGACCCATAGCCGGAGAATGTCTGCACCCATCTCATTGGTCACCTTTTGTGGCGCGATGACGTTTCCCATGGACTTCGACATTTTTCGGCCCTGACCATCTACAACAAAGCCGTGGGTGAGCAGGGCCCGGTAGGGCGGCACTCCGTTGATCATGCAGCTGGTGAGCAGGGAGGAATGAAACCAACCACGATGCTGGTCGCTGCCTTCCAAATAGAGATCAGCGGGAAAGCTGGACTCATCGGCGTGCGAGCCTCTTAGAACGGTCTGGTGGGTGGTACCCGAGTCAAACCAGACATCTAGCGTGTC
>JBMSJG010000140.1:0-3532 GCA_049418645.1 Burkholderiaceae bacterium
GGCTTGCTGGCCTTGGTCGGTTTGGCGGGACCTTTTTTGGCCGCAGCGGCAGGCTTGCTGGACTTGGCGGGGGCTGCTTTGGGAGTGGCTCTGGGCATAGGGAATCCGGCTTAAATCTGGCTTGACGAAGAGTCGAACCCTCGATTTTAAGCGATTAGACCTATTGCATCAACGATTGTTTCAGTTCGGCAATTTTCGCCTGTAAATCTCTGAGTTCTGAGAGGCGATCTGGGCTGGCGACCTGGCCTGCGCCCAGGGATTTGGCCAGGCTGGTGGCGCGGGCCTGCAGGTCTCGCAGCAGCAGGCCACTGGCCGCTCGATCCCATTCGGTTTGAACCAAGTCGGACTGGTCCTGCGCCATGAGGTCGTCGAGGGTGATCTCGGGCTGCGCATACCGTTGAAAGAGAGCCGCTGGCGAGGCGGCGGCCAACTGCTGATCCGGTCCATCTCCGCCCCATCCGGACGAATCCTGGGCCCCCGCCGCGGCCAAGGCGGCTTCGTGCAAGGAAGCAAACGATCGTCCAGGCTGACCGCGGACCCATTGGACCAGAGCCTGCTGGGCGGGCGTCAGGGTCGCCAACACCTCGGGCTGCAGGCTATCGGCCCGATGAGGCTGGCGCACGAGAATCTGCATGAGCCGATCGGCCAGGGAGGGAATTGGCCGACGGACCGGCCGGCGCTCCATTCGCTCACGCTGGCCATAGCCGGGCACCCAAGCGGGCCTGCCATCGGTCAGTCGATCCGCCGGGCGATTGTTTGGGCGGTTGTCGAAGCGCTGAGCGCTGGAGCGATTGGCAAAGTCGCCTCGGTTGGGGCGCTCAGAATGAGCAGACCCGGGCGACCGAGTCACCGATGCACTGACCCCAAGGCTCGCCAGATCGCACTCCAGCCGCTTGGCGCAGGACTGAGCGATCTGCAGCTTGAGCTCGGTGGCCGGCATGAGACCAAGCAAGCGTCTGACCTCCACGCTGGCCGCGGCACGGCCCTCGGGCGTGGCCAAGTCCTGATCGGCCACTGACTGCGTCCACAAAAAACTCGACAACGGCGGTGCGGCCGCGACGTGATCGAGCAGGGCCTGGGCGCCAGACTCTCGAACAAAGCTGTCGGGGTCGTGCTGATTGGGCAGAAAGACAAATTTAAAACTGGTCTTGGGGGTGGCAAATGGCAGGCTGATCTCCAGAGCCTTGGCAGCAGCCCGCTGACCAGCAGCATCGCCATCGAACATGAAGACCACCTGATCGGCCATGCGAATCAGCATGCGCAGATGCTGCTCGGTGGTGGCAGTCCCCAGGGTGGCCACGGCATGGCCCAGGCCATGCTGGGCCAGGGCCACCACGTCCATGTAGCCTTCGACCACCCAGACCTGGCCCGCCTCACGAATGGCTGTGCGGCCTTCGAAGACACCATATAAATTCTGGCCCTTGGAAAACAGAGGCGTCTCGGGAGAGTTGAGGTACTTGGGCTCGTCGCTGCCCAGGGTGCGGGCGCCAAAGCCGATCACCTCGCCCCTGGCACTCAGAATGGGAAACATGAGTCGGTTGCGGAAACGGTCGTAGCGCTTGGACTTGCCCGACTCGTCCTCTGAGGCAATCACCAAGCCCGCATCCACCAAGTCGGCCTGCTCATAGTCTGCAAAGACCGACTGCAGAGGCTGCCAGCCCTCGGGGCTGTAGCCCAGGTGATAGCGCTTGGCGATCTCGCCAGTCACGCCACGCCGCTTGAGGTAGTCAATGGCCTGTGGGGATTCCTTTAGCCGCCTTTGATAGAACTTGGCCGCCTGCAGGGTGCAGTCCATGAGTCGAACACGCTGGTCCCGCTGGGCGGCCGAGGCTGCCTTGTCGTTCTCGCTGGCCTGCTCCTGTGGGACCTCCAGACCAGCCCGCCGGGCCAGGTCTTCGACCGCCTGCGGAAACGACAGCCCCAGGTGCTCCATCAGAAAGCCCACCGCCGTACCGTGGGCCCCACAGCCAAAGCAGTGATAGAACTGTTTGCTGGCACTGACCGTGAACGAGGGGGATTTTTCTGTGTGAAACGGGCACAGGCCGCTGTAATTGATGCCCGCCTTTTTGAGCTGGACATAGCTGCCCACGAGCTCGACGATGTCGACGCGTTGGAGCAGCGTGTCAATGAAGGCCTGGGGGATCATGGCCTTATTCTGACACTGGCGGCCAGGCTTACGACTGGGCTAGTTTGTCTTTGAGCAGGCGCGAGGCCAGGCCCATGTCGGCGCGGCCAGCCAACTGAGGCTTGATGATGGCCATGACCTTGCCCATGGCCGCTGGGCCCGATGCACCCTGTTGGGCCACCTGATCGATGGCGGCCTGCAGGATCTGGTCGATGTCCTGTGCAGAGAGCTGAGCAGGCAGGTAGCCCGTGAGCAGCTGAAGTTCTGCAGTTTCTTTGTCGACCAGGTCTTGGCGGCCGCCAGCGCTGAACTGCTCGATGGCGTCTTTGCGCTGCTTGACCATTTTCTCGATGACCGCCAACACGGCTGGGTCATCGAGCTCTACTCGGTCGTCGACTTCTTTTTGTTTGATCGCAGCGCTAACCAGCCGAAGGGTGGTGAGCTGCTGCGAGTCTTTGGCGCGCATGGCCGACTTGATGTCGTCGGCCAGCTTGGCTTTGATGCTGCTCAATGGCTTGAGCGAGGGGGATTTAGTACTTGCGAGCGGGCAGCATCTGGCTGCGAACGCGCTTGTAATGGCGCTTCACGGCAGCTGCTTTCTTGCGCTTGCGCTCGGCCGTGGGCTTTTCGTAAAACTCACGGGCACGCAGGTCGTTCAACAGACCAATCTTTTCGATGGTGCGCTTAAAACGCCGCATGGCGGCTTCAAAAGGCTCGTTCTCTTTGACGCGAACTAAAGGCATTGTCGGTATTCTCTCTAAACTCAAAGGCAGAAGAATCGAAAATTATGACCGCTGAACCCCAATTTGGCAAGCCAGTGCGCATTCTGGGCATTGAGACCTCCTGCGACGAGACCGGACTGGCCCTGCTGGAACTCTGCCCGCCGGCCCAGGACGGCCAATGGCCCACTGCCAGGGTGCTGGGGCAGGCCCTGCACTCCCAGATCGACCTGCACAAGACCTACGGCGGCGTGGTGCCCGAGTTGGCCTCCCGAGACCACCTGCTGAGGATCATGCCCCTGCTGACCACCTGTCTGGAGCAGGCCAACACCCGCCTGGACCAGGTCGACTGGATTGCCGTGACCGAGGGGCCCGGCCTGGCCGGGGCCTTGCTGGTGGGGGTGAGCGTGGCCCATGGCCTGGCTGCCGCCCTGAACAAGCCGCTCATGGGCATTCATCACTTAGAGGGGCACCTGCTGTCTCCCCTGCTGGACGCCGGCAGCCAAGACCTACGCTTTCCATTTCTGGCCTTGCTGGTCTCGGGCGGGCACACCCAGATCATGCGGGTCGACGGTGTAGGTCAGTACACACTCCTGGGTGAAACCATAGACGACGCTGCCGGGGAGGCCTTTGATAAGTCTGCCCAGCTGCTGGGCTTGGGCTATCCGGGTGGGCCGGCCATCTCCAA
>JBMSJG010000141.1:0-3482 GCA_049418645.1 Burkholderiaceae bacterium
CTGAAAACACCCTGCTGTTGGTGGGTCTGGTGGTGAGTCTGGCCAGTCTGATGTCGGTCGCAGCCTTGATGCTGGCAGGGCTCTCGGCCAGGCGCAGGGAGTTCGCGATTCTTCGGGCCGTTGGCCTGTCGCCTGGTGCCATGATGAGGCTGGTGATGTTAGAGACCGCGGTGGTGGCCCTGGTGGGTCTGGCGTCAGGCCTGGTGGCCCAGCAGTTGGGGTTGATGCTGGCCTCCGATTGGCTGCGTCAGACCATGGGCATTGCAGTTCGGGTCTGGTCCATTCCCGCTGAGGCCTGGCTGGCGCTTGGCGGTATGCTGCTGACAGCGGTGGCGATTGCATGGATTCCTGCCTGGCGAGCCTACCGCTGGGCGCTCTCCGACGGGTTGTCGGCTCCTCAGGCTTAGCAAAGAGGCAAGGACATGGATGTCAAACGCAGGGCTTGGCTCAATTCAGCGACTCATCAACTGGCAGGGGTGTTGGCACTGGGCGCCCTCTCTGGCGGTGCGCTGGTATCCGGTGCATCGGCCTTGGCGGCAGACGCCTATCGCACGATTACCTGGGACGATCTGATCGATGAACAATGGGCCAAGTCCATGCAGGCCGAGATGATGGCCATTGGTCGACTAGGCTTTTTAAAGGACGGGACAGAGGCTGCCGATCGGGCCATGGCCAAGATTCGTCAGAAGTGGGATGAGGCACCCGTGGTGGACCGGTTCAACGGACAGAAGGTTCGGATCCCGGGCTATGTGGTGCCCTTAGACGCCAGCCGAGACCCCAAGCGGGCGTTTCTGCTGGTGCCGTATTTTGGGGCCTGTATTCACACGCCCCCACCGCCAGCCAATCAGATCATCCTGGTTCAGCCCAGACCCGACAGTCGCATCAAGTCGGTACCGGAGAGCATGGCAACGGTCTGGATCGAGGGGCTATTAGAGGTGGGACGCACCACCACCAGCCAAGGGGTGACTGGCTATGTGGTGCAGGCCGATTCAGTGCGTCCCTATAAGGGCCAGTCGGGCGCGGGCCAGCCAGGCGGCTAGGCTTTAGTGCTTCATGGGGCCGTGGCCACCGTGGTGGCTCTCGTCGTGGCCGTGTGGCTTGATCTCGCTGCGCGCCTTCACGGTCAGATCCACGTCGACTTTGCCGGCGTTCTCAAATTGCAGCGTGGCCTTGACCGTGGAACCGGGTTTGAGCGGCTCCTTGATGCCAATGATCATCAGATGATCGCCGCCGGGCTGTAGCTTTAGTTTTCCGCCAGCAGGGATTTCAAACTTTGGCACTTCGCGCATGATCATCTTGCCGTTCTCGTGCTTCATGGTGTGAAGCTCGCCACGCTCTGATACGGTCTTTGGAAAGCTAACCGACAGCAGTCGCTCAACGCGTTTGCCACGGTTCTCGACTTCGATAAAGGCACCGCCGTTGGGCTGGCCGGGACCCGTTTCCATGGCATAGCCGTGTTCAATCTTGAGGCTGCCGACCTGAATCTCTTTGGCGTGAGCCGGAAGTTGCAGGGCAAGAGCACTGAATAGAACGCTGGTGAGCAGATGTTTCATGGCGTGTGGTCCTTTATTTGGTTGTTTGAGTGAAGCAGCGCTACCATACAAAGCTTCCTACAAATCTAATAACAAGAAAGCAGCGCTGGTGCAGGATTTCTCCCGCCTGATTCGCAATACTAGTCGTACCAAAGACTATTTGCTGCACATGAGTGGTGCCATTGTGGTGGCCTTTGTGGTCATCGCGCTGGCCAAGATCGCCGATGCGGCCCTTCACTTTGGTGAGGATCTTTTTGCAGTCTATCCCTGGGCCTTCCTGGTCATCATGCCGGTTGGCTTTGGCTTTATTCGATACGTCACCGTCCGATGGGCTCCCTATGCTGCAGGCAGCGGAATTCCGCAGACCATGGCGGCTATTCGCATCAAGGACGTGGCACTTCAGACCAAGGGGCTGCTGAATCCCTTGCAGACTCTGCTGAAGGTGTTTCTGGTGACGCTAGGCTTGGCCTGTGGGGCCTCTATCGGTCGTGAGGGTCCGTCCATTCAGGTCGGTGCCGCAGCCATGGCCTTTTGGGCTTACCGGCTGGCGGGACGGCTTCGTGTCTCAGCGGAGTCACTGGTCATCGCAGGTGGCGCTGGCGGCCTGGCGGCAGCCTTTAACACGCCACTGGCCGGGATCGTCTTTGCCATGGAGGAGTTGGCCAAGGGGCGGGCCATTCGGGCCACCTGGTTCGTGTTGATGACCATTCTGGGTGCCGGCTTCATCTCTCTGGCGGTTCAGGGCAACTACGACTTCTTTCCGATTTTCGATCGAAGCGATGTCACACCGAGTCTGCTCATTTTGGTGACCTTTTCGGCCGTGGTGGGATTGGTGGCTGGTCTGATGTCATGGCTTTTGGTGACCGGGTTGCCGCGCTACTTGCCGGAGGCTGCCACAGCCTGGCGGGCAGCGGCCTTGGCGGCTGCCATTGGCCTGGTATTGGCGGTGCTGCTGCTCATTACCGACGGCAGCTCACTGGGGACGGGTTATCAGACGGCGGCTGGCCTGCTGAATGCAGACCCCGCAGTGGATCAGCGCGAGCTTGGATTTAGCCTGGTCAAGTTCATGGCCACGGTCCTCAGTTACCTGGCTGGCATTCCTGGCGGCATCTTTACCCCGTCTCTGTCGATCGGGGCGGGGCTGGGGCACGATTTCTCGATCATCTTTGGCCTGGAGGGCCTGCATCAGCACCTGGTGCTGATCGGCATGGTGGCGTTTCTGGCCGGCGTGGTTCAGGCCCCAGTAACCGCCACCGTGATCGTGATGGAGATGACCGGCAGCCAAGATGCCTTTATCTATCTGATGCTGGCTGCTGTGATTGCCAACCTGACTTCCAAGATCATCTGCCGTCAGAGCATCTACGAGATTCTGGCCAGGCGTCTGCTTGAGGCCATTCATCCGGCGCAGGCGGCTAAAATGCACCCTGACGAGCCGTCTGAGCATCCTGACCCGAGAGTGCGCTCGGCCGATCAAAGACAAAAGACCCTCTGGGAGGAGAAGCACTAAATGCAGGCTGTAGACACCTTGTTCATTTTGCTGGGCGCCATCATGGTGCTCGCCATGCATGCGGGTTTTGCCTTTCTCGAGGTCGGCACGGTCCGCCAGAAGAACCAGGTCAATGCCCTGGTCAAGATCATTGCGGACTTGTCGGTCAGTGCGATCGCCTATTTCTTCATTGGCTATGGCGTGGCCTACGGTGTGAACTTTCTGGTTGGTGCCGACAAACTGGTAGCCAACAGTGGCTTTGAGCTCACCAAGTTCTTTTTTCTCTTTACCTTTGCAGCAGCTATTCCCGCCATCATCTCTGGCGGAATCGCAGAGCGAGCCAAATTTGGCCCTCAGCTGTTGGCCACCATCGCCCTGGTCGGGCTGATCTACCCCTTTTTTGAAGGGCTGGTCTGGAACAACAATTTTGGTTTTCAGGACGCCCTCAAGGCGCAGTTTGGAGC
>JBMSJG010000142.1:0-3436 GCA_049418645.1 Burkholderiaceae bacterium
AATGTGCCGGGAGATGATCGGCTGGCTGAGTCCCTGGGTGGTGGGGTAGATCGAGACCAGGGTTGGACTGACCGGATGGTCGGGCTCCAGCCAACCCCAGCGAATCTTGGGGTGGATAAATTCCAACCCATTGGGAGCACGACGAGCCTGCCCAAGAAACCGCAGCTGTGCCCCAGGCACAAATCGTTGACGCAAAGACTCGTTGAAATAGATAAACCGAAGACTCGCCTGAGTAAGGTCATCCTGAACCAATACCACCAGCATGCGACGCGGCTTAAAGACCACCTGGGCTGCCAGCACCGTGACCTGACACTGAACCGTCTGTCCAGGCAGCACGGCGCCCAGTGGAACGACCTGCGACTCGTCTTCGTAGCGCAGCGGAAAATGCAGCACACGATCGATCGGTCTGAGAAGACCGAGCTTGACAAGTCCGGCTGGCAGCGGACGGGGCTTGACCGTCGCTGCGGCCGGCATGCTTAGCCGATCACCATGACGGCTTCGGCCTCAAAGGCCGCTCCTCGGGGCAGGCTGGCCACCCCAACTGCCGCACGGGCTGGATAGGGCTGATCAAAATACTGGGCCATGATCTCGTTGACCTTGGCAAAGTGGGACAGGTCGGTCAGAAAGAGATTGACCTTCACCACATCGTTGAGGCTACCGCCAGCAGCATGGGCTACTGCGGCAAGGTTTTTAAAGGCCTGATGAATCTGCAACACCACGCCCTCGGGGGAATCATCGCCCACCAGGGTCATGGTGGCAGGGTCCAAGGGAATCTGTCCCGACAGCCAAACGGTCTGACCCACCTTAACCGCCTGTGAGTAGGTGCCAATGGCCGCTGGTGCATCTGGGGTTGAGACAATCTGTCGCGTGGTGCTCATGCAGTGCTCCTAGGTTTTAAAAGTTTCCATGTGAATCTGGTTAGGCTTGAAGCCATGCCCCACCAATACAGCCTGAACAGTCTGCATCATCAGCGGCGGCCCACAGACCAGCGCCTGCCAGCCAGCCGGATCCTGCGGCAATAGCGGGCCAAGGCCCTGGGCATCGGTCTGACCCACGGGGCCAGTCCAGTCGGCAGTGGGTTCAGACACCAGACGATCCACCTGCAGCCCCAGACCAGGCAGGTCTGTAAGTTCACCATTTTGGAAAAATTGCCCTGGATGGCGGTTGCCGATCACCAGTTGCGTCACCAACTGGCCTCCATACGCTGTGACCCAATCGCGACGGGCCTGCAAGACCGACAGCAAAGGCGCCAAGCCGATACCCCCAGCGACCAGCAGCAGGCGGGGGGCGTCGACCAGACCACGCCCAAACGTTCCATAAGGTCCATCCAGGTACACGGTTCGCCCTGGCGTGCAGTGCCGTCCCAAAGATTTGGTGAAGTCGCCGACCGCCTTGATCAAAAACGTTAACGCTACTGGTCCTTGCTGTGAGCCTGGCCGGGCCGGCGCCGATGCGATCGAAAAGGGATGATCATGAAGACCAAAAGCGGACTGGGTCTTGATCCAGGCGAACTGGCCAGCCTGGTAGCAAAAGACCGGGCCACTCACCTGCTCAAGACGCAGCTCCCAGGTTCGATCCGCGATCTCGCGCAGACCAAGCACCCGAAAAGGCCGGCGCAGCAGCGCCCAGGGGCGGACGAAATAAATCCAGGCCAAGGCCAGTACACCGACAGCAGTCAGGATCACCAAAGCCCAATGCACAGCTGGGATGGTCTTGCCTAGCCAGCCACCTGAGCGGGCATGGGCCAGGCCCAACCCCAAGGCACCGATCGCCAACAGTCCGTGCGAGCGTCGCCAAGCCTCATAGCGCATGGGCAGCTCATCGCGCGAGAGGGCCATGACCACCACCGCAATCAGAGCGAAGAGGGCCAGGAACCCCAGACCGAGCCCACTGCCCGACATGCGAATGTCGCCCAGAAAATAAAAAAGAGGGTGCGCCATGAACAGGATCAGCACCACCCGGCCCAGTCGCTGGTGAATGCGCATGATCGCGTCGATCGACCAGCGGCCCGTTAACCAGGAGAAACGGCCTGATAGCAGGCCTTCCAGCGCCAGCAGGCCCATGCCCAACACGGCGGCCCAAGAGGAGCAATACGCTAGAAAATCGGTTATCGGCATGGGTTCAAGGGTTTTCCCATCGGGTTTTCATGGGTCTGGTTGTTTATTATTGAAGACTTTCTCTTTAACGCCTAAATCAAGCCTCGCGAGTCGGCCATGAATCAAATCCTCCAATACATCAACGGCGCATCGGTATCCGGTGCCAGCCAGCGTTTCCAAGACATTACCAACCCCGCCACCGGTCAGGTGACCGGCCGGGTCCAACTGGCCTCACGCGATGACGTGGCCAAGGCGGTCGCCAACGCCCAGACGGCCTTTGCCAGCTGGTCACAAGTGCCCCCCCTCCGTCGGGCCCGCATCATGTTCAAGTTCTTGGACCTGCTCAACCAGCACCGTGACGAGCTGGCCAAGTCCATTACCGCAGAACATGGCAAGGTCTTTACAGACGCCCAGGGTGAGGTGACCCGAGGCATTGAGATCGTGGAATTTGCCACCGGTATTCCACAGTTGCTCAAAGGCGACTACACCGAACAAGTCTCCACCAACATCGACAACTGGACCATGCGCCAGCCCCTTGGTGTTGTCGCGGGTATCACCCCATTCAATTTCCCCGTCATGGTGCCCATGTGGATGTACCCCGTGGCCATCGCCTGCGGCAATACCTTTGTACTCAAGCCAAGCCCCATCGACCCAAGCCCTAGCCTGCTGCAGGCTGAGCTGCTCAAAGAGGCCGGTCTGCCAGACGGTGTCTTCAACGTCGTTCAGGGCGACAAAGAGGCGGTCGATGCGCTCTTGGACCACCCCGATGTCAAAGCGATCAGCTTTGTCGGCTCCACACCAATTGCCAATTACATCTACGAGACCGGCGCCCATCATGGCAAACGGGTGCAGGCACTCGGTGGTGCCAAGAACCACATGGTGGTCATGCCCGATGCAGACGTTGACCAGGTCGTCGACGCCCTGATTGGTGCAGCCTATGGCTCAGCTGGGGAGCGCTGCATGGCGATTTCGGTGGCAGTCATGGTTGGTGATGTGGGCCAGAAGGTCATGCCCAAGCTGGTAGAGCGCACCAAGTCGCTGAAGGTTCTCGATGGCATGAACCTGGCGGCCGAGATGGGCCCCATTGTCACAAAGGCGGCTCATGATCGGATCACCGGCTACATCCAGGCGGGCGTCGAAGAAGGCGCCAAGCTTTTGGTGGACGGTCGACAGTTTGATCCCAAGCAGACCGGCACTGGCTGCGAAAAAGGCTTCTGGATGGGTGGCAGCCTGTTTGACCAGGTCACGCCCGACATGAAGATCTACAAAGAAGAAATCTTTGGCCCCGTGCTGTCCTGCGTGCACGTCAAAGACTTCGCTCAGGCCGTCGATCTCATCAA
>JBMSJG010000143.1:0-3435 GCA_049418645.1 Burkholderiaceae bacterium
CTTGCGGAACGACAGGCTGACCTCACCGAGTCGAACACCCCACTTGCTAAACACTGCCCGATTGAGCATGACTTGTTCGTCAATCAACACCATCACATCGTCAAACTGCATGTGCAAGGTGGTTCCTTTGACCGGGACGGCCAGGGTGTACCGCCAGCGTAGGACGTTGCCGCTGATGTCCCCTGTGGCTTGCCCTATGACGTCATCTGCCTGCCCAGACCACTGACCGTCCTTCAATTTTTTGAGTCGCCAGATGCGCTGCTGTTTTTCGCCATCGGACCACTCGAATTTTTCGTCCAACGTGCCTTGGTCGCCATCAAAACGGCCATCAATTTGCACGACGAATCGCCGGGTGATGTTTCCGAAACGGTCTTGCACCATGCCCCAACCGGTGGTCTGCCCACCAAAGTACTGGGCCAGGTCCAGTCGAGGTTTTTCATTGGCATATTGGTTCATGTCGGAGCTCGCGCAGCCCGATAGGGCCAAGGGGGTTAGCAGCACAATCCATTTGAACAAGGTACAACGGATCCATGACGGCATCATCTCAAGAGTTCCTCTCTGGTTTGAGGTGGAGGGGTGTTGTGAATCTTCGACTGCAGGCCAATGGCCACGAGCTTGAGGACACAGGGCAGGCCTGCATAGACCCAGAGTAACCCTTGAACGCCTTCGGTGGTACCCGGTTGGTAACCCAACAACGCGAGCCCGGGTAGACAAAGTCCGGCTGCTGCGGCCAGGCTGCACTTGGCCAATAGCTGCCACCGACCAAAAATAGCCGCTGATTGGCTCGGACCCTGACCCTGAGGGGTGGCCTGAAGATGTTGGCCAATCAACAGTGCGGGACAGATTAACTCTGCTCCCAGGGCCAGTCCGGTCATTACACAGACCACTGCAAAGCCATACAGGCCGTTGGTCGGGAGCAGCAACACCCAGACAAAGCTCAGGCAGCCTAGCACCATGGCAACGGTCATGGTTCGATGAGGTCCCAGCCGCGTCAGCGGTTTTTGCCACATCAGGATCCCGGCCAGTGCACTTACAAAATACATCAGCAGGAGTACCGAGGCGGTGGACCGACTGGCCTGAAAATAGTCTGAGACAAAAAATAAAAACAAGGTGGCGGGAATCGCGCTGGCCAGGGCGTTGACCGTGAGCATGGTCAGCAGGCGAACCATGTTCTTGTCGAGAGGCCCTGCTGGGCCGGGGGTGAAACGAGCACCGACAGAGGTCGATTCTTGACCCTGACCGGGAAGTCCGCGGATGAGCCAGAACGAGAGGCTGGCGGCACCGACAAGGACTGCGCACAGCGCTATCCGCTGGTCACCGGCCGCCAGGGCTGCCGAGAAAATGACCCCGATGAGCGTCAGCCACTCTCGAGCACTGACCAGACGGACTTGGTCTGGTAGCTCAGGGGGGGTCGGCTTCCATCGCACAGGCCATGCCTGATGGGCCACGGTGACCACTCCATTGGCCAGGGAGATCAGGCTGGCTGTGACAGCAAGATAGACCAGCAAGCCAGCATGGCCCTTCAAGCCTGCGGGTGGCAGGAACAGTGCTAAAAATCCGACAGCCAAGACCAGCAAGGCAGGCCTGATCCAGGCCTCAAAACGCGCCCCTTTGGTCTGATCAATCAGTCTTCCGAACCAGGGGTCTGTCCAGGCATCTAGCAGTCGAACTGCCATGAGGACCAGTCCAACGGCTGTTAAAGACGCACCGAAGGTCTGGGCATAGAGGTGGGGGACTAGCAGGTAGAGCGGCAGACTGGCTGCTGCGGTGACCAGTCCCACACTGGCATATCGCCAGACTTGTGCGTGGGTGAGGGGCTGCTCAGCAGGCAGAGACGCAAGCCTCTCGCCTGGCTCTGGCGGGGATGGCATCAGAATTCAAAGGCCCAGCAGTGCGGCCCGCAGCGTCGGCTCGCGGGTTCGCTCCGAGAGCCAGATGTCAAAGAAACTCCTTGCCAACTCATGGTTTTCGAGCCGACCGATTTGACGACCATTGAGATAGAAGCGGGCACCTTGCTGCGGCAGGTAAATGCCCGTGATCTCGTCACCCGCGTTTACGTCGGGGAAGAGACGCTGCAGGGCACTACGCCAGTTCTCTGGCAGGTCACGGCCTATTAATCGAGCCATTTCTTTTTCGGACCGTTTGGCAATGTCTTGACCCTTGAGGCTTCGAGCGTAGGTGAGTCGCAGTGCAAACGGCTGCCTGTAGAGAGCGTCTTGAGGCCGCGCATCAGCCGGGCGCTCCGTGTAGAACCGAGCGTCATAGACCTTGAGCCCGAGAAAACGAAGCTCCCCCTGCCCAAGCGGCTTGAGTGTCTGGTATCGGGACAGCAGCCAGTCGGTTGAATCAGGACCATTGGACTGGTTGGGCTGGTTGGCCATGGAAGGCCCCGATAAGACACACCAGAGCACCGTGGCCGCTAACAGCCCGAGTGCCCAAGGATTAGATCGGTTTTTGAATCGTGTACTGAACCACATCGATATCTCCGGATTGAAAACCCGCCTCGCAGTAGGCCAAGTAGAAACGCCACATGCGAGCAAATCGTTCATCAAAACCCTGAGTCTGTATGACAGCCCAGTGTTGATCGAAGTTCTCGAGCCAGATCCTGAGTGTTCGCGCATAGTCCGGACCGAAATGAAACTGCTGGACCTTCGCCAAACCGGTCGCTTGAACCTGATGGTCAAAGGCCGATGGGCTAATGAGCATGCCACCCGGGAATATGTATTTCTGAATGAAATCGGTGCCTTTGCGATACCGGTCGAACAAGTGATCCTGAATGATGATGGCTTGAATCACTGCCCGGCCACCTGGTCGAAGGCAGCGGTCGATCATCTGGAAATAGCTCGGCCAGTAGGTCTGGCCGACCGCCTCGATCATCTCGATGGAGACAATCGCATCAAAGCACTCCCGGACATCTCGGTAGTCCTGTAGGCGAATGTCCCCGCGCGAAGAGAGACCATGGTCTTGGAGGGCGTCCAATGCCCACGTTCGCTGGCTGGGCGACAAGGTAATGCCCACGTGACGTCCGGCTCGTTGTTGTAAACGGCGAATGGCCAAGCCCCCCCAGCCACAGCCTATTTCCAGCGTAGTGCTCTGGTCATGCAGGGGGCCTAACTCGTCGATGGCCCGGTCTATTTTTCGATGTTGACCTTCTTGTAGATTCACCGGGCTCTCCCAGGCACCCTTTTGATCAAAGAGGGCGCTGGAGTAAGTCATGGTGGGGTCTAGCCACTGGGCGTAAAAGGCATTGCCCAGGTCGTAATGGGCCTCGATGTTTTTTCGGGCCTGCCGCCTGCTATTCCCGCGCAGCAGGTGTTGCAGTCGATCGATCAGCAGAGCCCACACCCGCCCCTGTATCGCCGATTCGACCGCATGTCGGTTCCGCACCAAGAGCCGCAGCAGGCCCGGCAGATGGTTGGTGGTCCAACGGCCTTG
>JBMSJG010000144.1:0-3435 GCA_049418645.1 Burkholderiaceae bacterium
GGACCTCGCTTAACGTGGCCAATGGCAGGTCAAACCGCTGGCCTGGCCGCAGCCCACCGGGTTGGGACTCGCCCAGCCAGGCCAACTGAAAGACCACACTGAGTCGATCCTGAGTACCCACGGGAATCGGCATGGGATCCTGGGTGGGGCGCAGGACAGCCAGGCGAGCGACCGGGTCAAACCGGCTCTCCACCCGGCCACGACGCGGGGTGACTTGTTCGAAATGCATTGGCGACAATCCGGAAGATGTAAGTATTCCCTCACTTTTTATTCCCACCTCTCCAGACACGAACAGCGATAGCCATCCCAGCGCACGGGCCCTAAGAGCGACCTGATATTGGGCCGGTGTGGGGTAATGCATCACAATGTCGCCCTCACCAAGCAATTGTCCGCCCTGGTCATATCGGCCCCAATAGGCCCGTAGAGGCAAAATCCCTTGGTTCGGCATCAGATCAGCCGGCCTGGATAGCCGAAGGGCTTCGGTCTTCTTCAATGCCCCCAAATAGGGGTCTTGTGGTGACGAGGCCTCTGGGCTCGGCTCTTTAGAGACAGCGGCTGTCCGCTCAACGGGAGGCAGCAGAGCAGCTGGCGGCAAAGACGGGCTTGCCTTGGGTACAGACGGCACCGCAGGGGCTGGGGGCGGTAAGGGCGGAGAAGGTGGTTGGACCAACCGAGCGGATAGCACCTGCTCGGTCGGGGCTGGGAATGACCAATCTGCCAGCAGTCCCTTGGCCATCCAGGCCACCACCAAGTGAGCCAGAAGCACCAGCACGGCAATCAACAACAGGCCTGGCCGGCGCGCTCGGCCCGGATTAGACTGTTGCCATGCAGAATCCAAATGACCCATTCGCGTTTCTAAAAGCCCAATGGCCTGACTTAGGCAGCAGTTTCCAAATGCCCCAGGCTGCCATGAGCAGCCTGGACCCGCAAGTGATTGACAAACGCATCGAAGATCTGAAGACCGTCGAGCAATGGCTGGGTTTCAACCTTAACCTCGTTCGGTCGACAATTCAGGGGCTTGAGATTCAGAGAGGCACACTGGCGGCCATTCAGTCCTTCCAACAATCGATGCAAGACTTTGGCCAGACGGTGAGCCCCAAAGACGGTGAGCCCAGCCCCGATGCCAACCAAGCCAAGCCTGAACACGCAGATGGCTTGAACCAAACCCTGAACCAGGCCGCCATGGCCCAGGCTTCCGACTGGTGGAATGGGGTGCAACATCAATTCCAGACCTTTGTGCAGGCGGCTCAGCAGGCCACAGGCCAGGCCGCAGCCCCTGCGGATTCGGTCAAGACCAAGAAAGGTCAATCCCACAGCAAGTCGGCGCCTCGCGCCCGGGCAACATCTGGCAAAACCAAGGCCGGCAAGACGAGCACCAGACGATCGCCTTCAAGCTAGACACTGCGGCGCCTGCAGGCATCCGAACAATATTTGACGGAAGACCAATTCTTCTCCCAGGCTTTTCGCCAGGTCATGGGTCGCTGGCATCGCTCACATATCTTGGTCGGCAGGTAGGACTTGTTGCCGCGATGGCCAGCGCCAGTTTGTGCCACTGCCGGCTCCTCGATCAGCTGCTGTGCGACACAGGTCCGTGACGCTGGCGCCAATCGTGAACCGCGTCGCTGAGTTCCTCGAGTTCTGTCAGCACCAACACACCGGTTGGCGCGCGGCGGCGCAGGGACGGGCAATGGCCTCCAGCCCAGATCTCAACAGAGGCCGGCAGCTTGGCCCGAAGTTCAGCAAGGCCCTCTGCCATCAAGTTGGGGTTCATGATCGAGGAGAAGGACAAGACCACGACATCCACTGACTGGGAGTCAACCGCCATGGAGATGTCGAAGACGGGTGTCTGTACGCCCAAAGAGAAACAGCGACAACCCTCCAGGGCCAGCAGGGCCTCGACCATGAGCAAACCCATGCCATGGGCTTCACTTGGGAAGGTGGTGAGCAGGACCCGTGGCTGATGTCCTGGCTGCGGAATGGTGCTGATCGCGCTGCGAAGCACGACCTGAAGCGACTCGGTGTAGAGGTGCTCCTCAAAAACCTCCAGTTGGCCGCGGGCCCAGGCATCCCCGACCATCTCGGTAAGCGGTGCGACCACATCGGTCACGAACCGAGCCAGCCCCATCCGCAGAACCCGCTGACTGAGTCCCCGACGCAAATCCTCCACCTGATGGGCCCGAATCAGCTGCATGAACTGCTCCAAGTCCGCCGCCTGGGGGGAGAGTTGCGTCGCTTGGCTGCTGGGCAACCGGTCGGCCAGGGCTGCCAGTTCGCCATCGCTCAGGCCAATGATCTTGCCCGGTCGGTGCCCGGCATCCATGAGACGCCGAATGGCCCGAAGGCGGTCCACCTGCTCGAGCGGATAGATTCGCTCGCCGTACTGGTCCCGTTGGGGCGCAGGAAACCCATAGCGACGCTCCCAGACCCGAAGCGTGTCCTTGGACAGTCCCGTATCACGCTCGACGGCGGCAATGCTCAGGTAGATGGGTTTGGAAACAGCTTGATCCATGGGAGTTCTACAAAAACCCTTTTTGTCGTAGACAAATGTTTGACCGAGAGATTTGATAGAGCCTATTATAGGTATCGCTAGCTACTTTGCCTAGAACAAACCCATACAAGGAAAAGGTCTCTCATGCCGCTCGTGGCCCCGATCTCTCGTATGTCTACCGCCAGCCAACACCCAAGCCGCCGACCAACAGCCGGGCTGGCAGGATCCCTGGGGGCCGTCGTCTTCGCCCTGCTACTGCTCACTACCACCGTCGACTGGTCCCGAACAGCCTTGGTCCACTCAAACTCGGTAACAGAGGGTGGGTCCGCCGAAGTCAGCGCTTCGAATCCAGATACCAGCCGCCTCCTATCCGCCCATCGAAACCTGAACAGCTTTGGCCTGCTACATGGCGGCCCAGCCCCCGAGTAGAAGTCTTATGCCTGGTTTCGCAGTTATTGGTCGGTCCAAAAGGTGGATATTGCCCCTGGCGGTAGCCATGCTGGTCGCTCTGGGACCGCTGCCTGCCTCCGCCGAGGCGACCTGTCCAAGCCTGCTCAACACGACCCTGGCCAAATTACAAGACGAAACCCCAGTGAATCTCTGCCAGTTTTCTGGCAAGACACTGCTGATCGTGAACACCGCCAGTTACTGCGGTTTCACCGACCAGTACAAGGACCTAGAGGCCCTCTACCAGCGCTACAAGGACCGAGGGTTGGTGGTCCTGGGCTTCCCATCCAACGACTTCAGCCAAGAGCCCGGTTCGAACCAGACCGTGGCAGAGTTCTGCTCTAACACTTACTCAGTCAAGTTCCCCATGTTCGCCAAAAGCCATGTCAAGGGGGCTGGGGCCAATCCACTCTTTAGACAACTCTCACAACAGGCCGAAGCGCCCGGTTGGAATTTTCACAAATACCTCATCGGCCCAGATGGACGACTCGTCAGAAGTT
>JBMSJG010000145.1:0-3342 GCA_049418645.1 Burkholderiaceae bacterium
AAAATGTGCGCGTAGAGGCTGGGGCCCGTATCGAGGCCATGAGCCACCTAGAAGAATGCTCCGTTGGACCCCGGGCCACCATCGGACCTTTTGCCCGAATACGGCCAGGCAGCGTATTGGCCGAGGGCAGCCACGTGGGTAATTTCACAGAACTCAAAAACACCCGTCTTGGTCCCTACAGCAAAGCCAATCACCTGTCTTACCTGGGCGATGCTCAGATCGGCGCTCGCGTCAACGTTGGGGCTGGCACCATCACCTGTAACTACGACGGCGCCGAGAAACACCGCACAGTTATCGAGGACGATGTCTTCATCGGATCCGACACCCAATTGGTCGCGCCGGTGGTGGTCCACGAGGGAGCCACACTGGGTGCAGGCACGACCCTCACCGCCGACGCACCCGCCCATCAGTTAACCCTGTCCAGAACCCGCCAGACTTCGGTGTCGCGTTGGAAGCGGCCCAAAAAACAGTCCCACTAACTCCCCCCAGACAACAGAACCAGACATGTGCGGCATTGTTGCAGCCCTGGCCGATCAGGACATCACACCCTTCCTCATCGACGGACTTCGTCGACTGGAATACCGTGGCTATGATTCCGCCGGGTTGGCGGTCATGGCACCAGCCAAGACGGCATCAGCCGGTCAGCTCAGGCGATTCAGGGCGGTGGGGCGGGTGGCCGAGCTCGCCAAACAAGTCAAAGACTGTCAGGCCAACCTTGGTATCGCCCATACCCGATGGGCTACCCATGGCGCCGTCACCGAAGAGAATGCTCACCCTCACTTGTCGACCGGGCAAGGACTCGAGATCTGCCTGGTCCACAACGGCATCATCGAGAACCACGCCAGCCTTCGTCAGTCGCTCAAGCAAGCGGGTTATGTCTTCTGCTCACAGACCGATACAGAGGTGGTGGCCCATCTGCTTCACCAGACCAGACTTCAGACCAACAGCCTGCTAGAGGCCCTGCAACGCGTTCAAGGTCAGCTTCAGGGGGCCTATGCCATCGCCGCTATCAGCAGCCAAGATCCTCAGTGTCTGGTCGCCACTCGACTGGGCGCTCCCCTGATCCTTGGAATCGGCCAAAGGCCGAGCGATGTCTTTCTCGCCTCCGATGCCTCCGCCTTGGTCAGTCAGACCCAAGACCTGGTCTATCTAGAGGATGGCGATCTGGTGCGCCTTGAACGTGAGGCACCAGGTGGCGTGGTTCACCAAACCCTGATCGACCGAAGGGGTCAGCAAGTCCAGCGTCCCGTCAGTCGGACAAGCCTCTCTGCTAACGATGTGGCACTAGGCCCCTACGCCCACTACATGCAAAAAGAAATAGCAGAACAGCCTGGTGCGCTGGCCAACACACTGGAGATGGTGGTCGGGGCCAGCAGCCTGTCGGCTGGTCTGTTTGGCCATGGGGCTGCCGCTGTTTTTGAGCAGACCGAGCATGTGCTGATTCTCGCCTGTGGAACCAGCTTTCATGCTGGACTGGTCGCACGTTACTGGATCGAGTCAATCGCAGAGATGCCCTGCACCGTCGAGATTGCGAGTGAATACCGCTATCGGAAGAGCGTGCCCCTGCCCAAGACACTGGTCATCACGATCTCTCAGTCCGGTGAAACGGCCGACACCCTGGCCGCCCTCGAGCACGCCAAATCCCAGGGCCTGAGCCAGACCTTGGCCATCTGTAATGTCCCAGAATCATCCCTAATCCGAGCCTCAGCCCTTCGCTTTTTGACGCGGGCCGGACCAGAAATCGGGGTGGCTTCGACCAAGGCCTTTACCACTCAACTGGCCGCCCTCTTTCTGCTCAGCCTGACACTCGCCAAAATCCGACATCGACTGAGTCAGGCTGAAGAGCAGGCCCATTTGAACGCACTGCGCCATCTGCCAGCAGCCCTGACATCGGTGCTGGCTGCCGAGCCTGCCTTTGCAGACTGGGCCAAACGGTTCGTCAACAAATCCCATGCGCTTTTTCTGGGGCGGGGCATTCATTACCCCATCGCCCTGGAGGGCGCGCTCAAACTCAAAGAGATCAGCTACATCCATGCAGAGGCCTACGCAGCCGGCGAGCTCAAGCATGGGCCACTGGCTCTGGTGGATGCAGACATGCCGGTGGTGGCTGTCGCACCCAACGACCAGTTGCTGGAGAAATTGCGCAGCAACCTAGAAGAGGTGAGGGCTCGCGGCGGCGAACTCTATGTAGTGGCCGACCATGGTGCGGATTTCACCGCGGCAGATGGGGTTCATGTCATCGAACTTGGCGACCATGCGGGGCTGCTCTCGCCCATCCTGCATGTGGTTCCGCTTCAGCTGCTGGCCTACCACGTGGCCTTGGCGCGAGGTAACGACGTCGACAAACCGCGCAACCTGGCCAAGAGCGTCACGGTTGAGTGAATTCTCCAATAAGATGGGGCCATCGGCATTTTTTGAGGGATTCCCATGCACATTGCCATCGCGATTGACGGCTCTGACCACGCTCTAAAAGCACTCGACCGGGCCATTGCCATGGCCAAGGACCTCAAGACTGCTCCTTCACTCAGTCTGGTCAACGTCCATCTCAACGCACTGATCTCCCCTGTGGCCAGAGGCATCGATCAGAAGCTGGTGGAGGCCTATATGGACGAGATTGCTGACAAGGAATTGGCCGCTGCGAAGGCGCGGGTGGCCGAGGCCGGGCTCAGCGCTGCGGTGATCAAGGCACACGGTGAGATCGTGCCGGAGCTGCTCAAATTCATCAAGGATCAGAAGGTTGACCTGATGGTGGTTGGGGGCAAAGGTCGCGGCTCACTGGTCGATCTGTTGCTGGGGTCGGTGGCGGGTCGCCTCGCCGAAACCTCACCAGTGCCGGTTCTGATCGTTAAGTAACGCCCCAGCGGTTTCGATAATCTGCAACCGCCTGTCGATAAGCCGATAGGCTCTGGTCACTGGTCTGCTCGAGCAGACTCAACAGGTCGGCCAGGTTGGCAATCGACACCACCGGCATGCCATATTGCGCAAGGACCTCTTGGGTCGCGGAATTCTGGGCGGGTTGATCGGCTGTGCCGCCTTTTTCCATCCGATCCAGTGCAATCAACACCCCAACGGGGGTTGCGCCATTGGCCCGAATGATCTCAACCGACTCTCGGACAGAAGTGCCCGCCGAGATCACGTCATCCACAATCACCACCCGGCCTTCCATGGGCGCGCCCACCAGAATGCCGCCCTCACCATGGTCCTTGGCCTCTTTACGGTTGTAGGCAAAGCCAATGTCATGACCCCGGGCCGCCATGGCCACCGCGGTTGCACTGGCCAAGGTAATCCCCTTGTAGGCTGGGCCAAACAACAGGTCTGCCTGCAACTGGCCCTTTGCTTGGG
>JBMSJG010000146.1:0-3341 GCA_049418645.1 Burkholderiaceae bacterium
CATGACACAGAACGTCGACCTCAGCGAACTCGAGAAATTCAGCGCCCTGGCCAGTAAGTGGTGGGATCCCAACAGCGAATTCCGCCCACTTCACCAGATCAATCCCCTGCGGCTTGATTGGATTGATGGCATCTGTCCCCTGGCCGGTCAAAAGGTCATTGATGTCGGATGCGGTGGTGGCATCCTGGCCGAGTCCATGGCCCGCAAGGGCGCCACTGTCAAAGGCATCGATCTGGCCGAAAAATCCATCGGGGTGGCCAAGTTACATGGCCTGGAATCCGGCGTTGCGGTCGACTACGAGGTGATTGCCACAGAGGCCATCGCCGATCGCGAACCGGCGCAGTACGACCTGGTGACCTGCATGGAAATGCTCGAGCATGTACCAGACCCCAGTGCAGTGGTTGCGGCCTGCGCCAAGCTGGCCAAGCCCGGGGCGACGCTGGTCTTCTCGACGCTCAACCGAAATCCCAAGAGTTTTCTCTTTGCCATCGTCGGTGCGGAATACATTCTGAAACTCCTGCCCAAGGGCACACACGAGTACGCCAAGTTCATCAAGCCCTCCGAGCTCGCCAGCTACGCGCGTGCGGCCGGGCTTGAGCTGCGCCAGCTGATCGGCATGACCTACAACCCCATCACCAAGGTCTATGCCCTCAACCGCGACACGGATGTGAACTACATCATGGCCTTCACCAAGCCTGCTGCCTAGCCATGACTGCCCGGCCCCCAGCGCAGCCCTCACTCGCGACCAACCCAGACCTTCAGACCGCCGACTGGCCCATGCCGGTACCCCGCGCTGACTGGCGGGGCCGTTGGACTGCTCAGTCCAGACGGGCCGTGCTCTTTGACCTAGATGGCACCTTGCTGGACACAGCCGCTGACTTGGGAGGTGTGGCCAACACCATGCGAGAAAACCGAGGCCTGCCCGCCTTGCCCATTTCGGAGCTGCGGCCCTATGCCTCCAAGGGCGCCCGCGGCATGCTGCAAAAGGCTCTGGGCGTGGAGTGGAATGCGCCTGAGTTCGAGGCCCTGCGCACCGAGTTCCTGGACATCTACCAGCAAGACCTCAGCCGCCACACCCGATTCATGCCCGACCTGGAATTGGTGATTGCAGACTTAGAAGCCCGTCATCTGCCTTGGGGCATTGTCACCAACAAGTACGAGCGCTTCACCCATCCTTTGCTGCGAGACCTGCGCCTAGACAAGCGCGCTGCTGTCACGGTCTGTGGTGACACCACGCCCTTTGCCAAGCCCCACCCCCAGCCGCTCAAGCATGCGATTGGCCTGCTGGGTCTGCCGGCCGAGGCCGTGATCTATGTGGGCGATGACTTCCGGGATGTGCAGAGTGGATTCAATGCCGGCTGCTACAACATTGCCGCCGCCTTTGGTTTTTGCTCCAGCGACCGACCTGTGGCCGACTGGGGCGCCGATGCGATCGCCCATCAAGGCAAAGACCTGCTTGAACTGCTGGCCGACTAAGCCTAAGCTTAAGGGGCTCATGGTCTGAAGGCATATTTTCTGAACCGATAAGCCTCGTGCTAGGGCTTAGAAATTGCGAAGTGGGCGTGATCGTCTCTCGTTAGATGAACCCGAAACTTCGCTGACTTCGCCCACCTGAACCGCATGGTTCGGGAGACGCCTTTGGTGCCATGGGCAACCCACCTATTTCCCCGACATCAGACAAAGGCCTTCAGCCTTGAATTCATCCCCCTCTTCTGAACTGCCCGTCATCATCATCGGCTCTGGCTTGGCCGGCCTCACGGTGGCCCTTGAGGTCGCCGATCACCGACCGGTCGTCATGCTGGCCAAACGAGACCTCTCTGAATCAGCCACCGCCTGGGCCCAGGGTGGCATCGTGGGGGTCATCGATGAAGCCGACGATGTCGAAGCCCATGTGGCCGACACACTCGATGCGGGTGCTGGCCTGGTGGTGGAACCCGTCGCCCGTCAAATTGCCATGGAGAGTGCGGCAGCCATTGACTGGCTGATCAACCAAGGCGTGCCCTTCACCTCAGACCCAACGGGTCCCAAAGGTCTGCACCTGGTCAAAGAAGGCGGGCACAGCCATCGGCGCATTGCCCATGCGGCAGATGCCACGGGCAAGGCCATTCACGAGGTCTTGTTAGACAAAGCCCAGGCGCATCCCAACATCAGCCTGCTGCAGGGCTACATGGCCGTGGACCTGGTGGTGCGCAAGCACCTGGCCTATGAACGCCAGCCAGGCCACCCCCGTCCACAGGCGGGCTGTTATGGCGTCTATGCCCTCAATCTGAACACTGGTCGCGTAGAGACCATGGCGGCCAGCGCAGTGGTGCTCGCGACCGGCGGTGCTGGCAAGGTCTATCGCTACACCAGCAACCCCGAGACTGCGACCGGCGATGGCATTGCCATGGCCTGGCGGGCCGGTTGTCGGGTGGCCAATATGGAGTTCATTCAGTTTCACCCCACCTGTCTGTACCACTCCCAAGACCGCACCTTCCTGATCACCGAGGCCCTGCGAGGCGAGGGAGCCAAGCTCGAACTACCCGATGGCACCCGATTCATGCCCGAGCACGACCCACGCGCAGAGCTCGCTCCTCGAGATATCGTGGCCCGTGCCATTGACTTTGAGATGAAAAAGCATGGCCTGGACTATGTGAACCTGAACGCCACGCACCTGGGCGAGGCCTTTCTCAAGGAACACTTCCCCAACATCTATGCGCGTTGCCTGGCCCTGGGCATTGACATCAGCAAACGACCCATTCCAGTGGTGCCAGCAGCCCACTACACCTGTGGCGGTGTGGTCACCGACCTGCAGGGTCAGACCGACCTGCCCCATCTCTTTGCCGTGGGTGAGTGTGGCTACACCGGACTGCATGGTGCCAATCGGCTTGCCAGTAACTCTTTGCTGGAGTGTGTGGTGGTGGGCCAGCATGCAGCCAAGACCATTGTCCAGACGGCCCCCACCCAGACGGCCGCCGTGCTGCCTTGGGACGAGAGCCTGGTGGAGGACGCCGATGAGGCCGTCGTGATCTCCCACAACTGGGACGAGCTGCGGCTGCTGATGTGGAACTACGTGGGCATTGTCCGCACCAACCGTCGCCTGGAGCGGGCCCTGCACCGGATCGAGCTACTCAAAGACGAGGTGCAGGACTACTACGCCAACTTCAAGGTCAGCCGAGACCTGTTGGAGCTTCGAAATCTATTGGAGTGTGCCGATCTGATCGTGCGCAGCGCATTAATGCGCAAAGAAAGCCGGGGTCTGCACTTCAGTCGGGACTATCCCAAGACCTGGCCGGTCTCTTACCCCACCATCCTCACGCCGATCAAACGACGCGCAGGGAGTAGTCAACCGCTTTGATGTC
>JBMSJG010000147.1:0-3229 GCA_049418645.1 Burkholderiaceae bacterium
GGCTTGCCACAACGAATGCAACAGAAGGGCTCGCTCTCATGAATCACCCGACTCTCTTTGCGAACAGCCAATTGCGCCAATCGCGGCTCCAGTGTGAGGGCAGACTCGGGACAGGTCTTCACACACAGACCACACTGCACGCAATTTCGCTCCACAAACGCCAGCAGCGGTCGATCTGCGCCATCTTTGAGGGCATGAGAGGGACAGGCACCCACGCACGCCATGCACAGGGTGCAACGGTCTCGGTCCACGGCAAGACTGCCCATGGGGGCACCAGCAGGCAGCGGGGCCGGCAAGGGCGTTGGTGTTGACGTCACACGAGCATGGGTCATCAGGTAGTCAAGCGCCATGTCCAGGGCTTGGCGCTTGTCGAGACCCAGGCCAAACGCTGCAGGCTGCTGGACGGCGCTTGCCATGGGTGAATTCGACAAGCCCGACTGCAAGGCATCCGGGGAGTTGGCCTGGTGCAGTCGCACGGCCTGGGGTCGAAGCCCGAGAATCTGAAGGATCGCCTGGGCATGCCCCACCTGCTCGGACAAGGCCTGCTGATATCGACCATCCTCCTCACCGGTGAGCAGAACCATGACCTCACCGAACCCATAGCACAGGGCAGCCAGCCAGCACTCAAGGCCCAGACTGGCGGGATGATGAACGCCAAAAGGTATCCAGTGCGCCGGTAGCCCATCGGCCTGACCCTTGCGCGCCTGTCGGCCCAAGGCGTTCAGCAAGGCGTCCGCCCCACCCAACTCATCGGTCTGACCGTAGACCAGCAGACTCGGGGCTGCCCTCTCGCCCATCTCACCGCCGGCCTCTCGATACGCCTTTGCGATCACCCGCAGCTCTTGTGCCACTCGATCGGCCGACGGGTAGGCGTAGCGCATCGCCCCCGACGGACAGACCGTCGAGCAGGCGCCACAACCCATGCACAGGTGCGGGTCGACTTCGATGCGTCCACGACCATTCTCAAAAACGGAGCGCGGCGCCTTGGTGGAGCAGACATCGATGCAGGCCTGACAGCCGACCTGCCCGTTGCGCCCGTGGGCGCAGAGGTTGACGTCGTATTTGAAAAACTTTGGCTTCTCAAATTCGCCGACTTCGCCGGCAGCCTGGGCCAGCGCCTGATAGACCGAAGCAAGGTCGGCAGCAGGCACATGACGGTAGCCCTTGGGTGCATCCATCTGACCAAAGAAAGACTCAGGACGTAAATCGACGACCAAATCAAATTCACCAACCTGCGTCTCGTGCATTCGGTCAAATCGGATGGCACCAACGGCATCGCAGGCCTTGACGCAGTCGCGATGCGACTGGCACCGAGTCAGGTCCACCTGCAGCGCATCGCTGATCGCTCCCTCTGGACAGACTCGCTGACAGGCCCCGCAACGCGTGCACAGGTCGAGATCAATCGGGTTGGCCGCGGTCCAGGTCAGCTCGAAGTGGCCCAGATAGCCCGTCAGGGCCAAGGGCTGACCCGTCAACACGCTGACGCTGCGCTCAGATGAGTCGGGCAGATCAAAAGCCGTGACAAACCCGGTTGGTTCGAGGGCCTCGTAGGCAGCCTGGGCCAGCGCGAGCGCAGGCCGCACCAGAGACGCCGGACCGATGATCAGAAGACGTCCACTGGAGTTGTACGCCACGGATGGGACTGGGTCGGCCAGCGGCATTTGGGCGCGAGCCAGGAGTGCCTTGACCTTGGGCATGGCCTGCCGCGCTTGACTGGACCAGCCAGCCGTCTCTCGAATGTTGACAAATCGAACAGCCGTGGCCCGCGCATCGGTCTTTTGCTCGGCCAGCGCCGAAAACAGGGGCTGCTCCTGGGTACACGCCACCACCAGGTCATCCGGCGTTTCAAGTGCCTTCAAGAATTGCCCAACCTCGTGACGACAGAGGGCCTGAGCGACTGGCTGGCCGATGGCTGTCTCGTCGATCGGCATGGTCTTGTTGCAGGAGCAGACTAGGCACTGGGTCATGAAGATCCTTTGGTGTAAGAGACCACTGAATCGGCTTTGGCATCCGTCGGCTGGTCTGCGGAACTGGTGGTCGAGTCCGACTGCTCATTCGAATCCAAGACGACCGTCGCGGTGTTGGGCACGGTATCGCCAATCGGCACATGGGTTGTCGGTTCAGCCGGTTCAGTCGAGAGACTGGTCGCTGAGTCTGGGACAACGGCAGAGGACTCTTCCTCGGACTTCCAGGGAGGATCCTCAAACAGATAGAGCGACTTTGATTGTGCTAAGGATCGAACCTCCGCCTGGCTGAGCTTGGGCAGGTTGGAGTAATCCTCCCAATAGACATCCATGGTGGAGCGAACGTTGTACTCGGGTGCGCTGAAGAGTCTCTTGAGCGCTGCAGAACGCACCTCGTCAGACACATCGAGGCCCATGAACCGGGAGACATCTCCCCCAGGCGGCAAGGCCGCGACATCGGCCATGGTTGGAGCGGGCCCCTCTGGCTGATCCGACTCCTGCGAAGTGTTGGCCTGCACAGGCTCCCGGGCTGGAGTCGACTGAGCCTCAAGGGACTCCTCTTGACCGCTTGTTTCGGAGGGCTCCAGGCGCCGATCCAACTCATCCTGGAGAGACTTTTTGCGAGCCCATCGGCTCAAAAATCCGACGCTCACTCTGGGCCCCTGCCGCCGGCCGGACGGAAAGATGCTGGGCGCTGACGCTTCTTGGGTTCGGGTACGAAGAAACGCTCCGCATAGCTCGCAAGCCAATGGCCTGTGGCCTGGTCGATGGGCAAGACCTCCACGCGCTCGCTGGCATCCATTAGGCGACCAGCCTCGTTGTAACTCAGCGTCACCAGACGAATATCCGGCTTGGCTAAATCACCAGCGGCTTCATCCAGGCGGAAATGCACGAACCAAGAGGGAGAGTCTGTGGTGAGGTTCAACACATAACCTTCTGCCTCGTCCGGATAGAGCGTGACCTCGCAGACGGCAGCGGCCCATTGGCCCAACTCGTCCGAGCCATGAAGCGTCTGGGTCCTGCCTGATCGGGCCTCGTCCGGGCTCGGACAATGCTCAATCGATGCCAACTCCCACCGAAACGGTTGCCAAACGCTCTCCTGCGCCACCCGATTCAGGCGAACGCAGACCCAGCGAGACGGCGTTCGGTCCGATCCCGATGAGGCGGTCGGCACGGGGGAGGCAATGGTCTGCGACACGACAGAAGAACCGATCCTAGGTGTTCTGAATGACGATGCTGGGGAACTTGCTGCTCATGTCTTTTGC
>JBMSJG010000148.1:0-3201 GCA_049418645.1 Burkholderiaceae bacterium
ACAGGGGCCTTGGTCGGGCGACCAGTCTAATGCCTTTGATCCACAGCAGCAGGGCGTGCCAGTGGATTTTTAGGATGACGCTGATGCTAAAAAAGGGGGCCAAGATAAAACTGTGTAGCCCCGATGCTGTTGTGAGCGGGAGAACGCGACCGCTCATGTGGGTCCGGAGCATCGGCAAGGGATCGTCGTATTCGATTCGCGCCACGTCCCGGCCATTGAGGCCATCACGATGAAAGCGGAACCTGTATCGACCGCTGACCGGAAAAAAGGGTGAGACATAGAAGGCTTTCGCACAGTCGAGGGTCTGTCCATTCTGATAGCCCTGACCCGACGAGCAGTCCAACACGTAAATGTGTCGGTCACCGAATGTGTTGTTGACCTCCGCCACGATGGCTCGGGTCTCACCACGGCGGTTTTCACAAAACCAAAAGCTCACCGGCTTAAAGGTGAATCCCCACATGCGAGGGAAGCAAGAGAGCCAAATCTCACCATCGATCTCGTGTTGCAGCTTATGGTCCTGTAGAACCCCTTCAATCCAAGGCAGAAGACCTTGGCCATCCCCATGGTCCCGGTCAGACACCTGAATCAAGGCCTTGCGATTAACCCCCCAGACCCAGTTGCCGGCCACGATGGCTCGGCCGTCACCGTTGGAGGCGGCCAAACTTCTCAAAGGCAGCTGAAGGTAAAAAGCGGGTGTGACAAATTGGTGACGCCTGGGGGCTAGTCGGGTATGGCCCACCTCGCCGCGAATCAGTCGAGGGCTGGACTTCCAATGGATGCCGCCATCGGCACCAACCGCCGCCATCAGACCGCTGATCCAGCCAGACTGGGATGGTCCGCTTCCGGACCGCCAACCCCAGGGCGGGCGGTCAAGGTCGAGAGAATGTCCATCGCCGCCCGACGACCCGACTGATAGCCGTCCTCATGAAACCCATTGCCCAGCCAGGCGCCCGCCAGCCAGACACCCTGCTCCCCTTGAACGGCCTGCAGCATGGCCTGCGCCTGAATGGCGGGGCCATCGAAAATTGGGTGGGCGTATTGCAGTGTTTTGATGGTCGATTCTGGTCGTGGTGGTTGCGGTGGGTTCAGGCTCACCAAAATGGGCTCTGGCTGAACGAGGTCTTGCAGTTGATTCATCCAGTAGGTGACCGATACCGTGGATTCGGTCTGAGTGGATCCGGTCAGACTGCTAGAGAGGTAGTTCCAGGCCGCCCAAGCCCCGCGCCGTTTTGGCATGAGGGCGGGGTCGGTGTGAAGATAGGCCGTGTTGGGCTGGTAGCCGATGTCGGCCAGCCATCGGCTGGCGGGATGGTCTGCTGCCTCCAGCAGGCGCAGAGACTGGTCAGAGTGACAGGCCAACACCACTGCGTCAGCCTGAAGCTCAAATGGAGTTGACGCCTCTCCCATCTGTCGTCCAAACACACGAATGGGATGCGCACATCCCGGGCCTGCTGGGCCGCCTTGGATGGATTCCACCGCAAAACCTGTTTTGATGGTGAGGGGCAGGCCATCTTGTTCAACCTGTTGGAGCAGGGCCTGGATATAACTCTGGCTGCCGCCTTTTAGGCTGAGCCACTGAGGACGGTTCATTAGGGACAGCAGACCATGGTTGGAACAAAATCGAACAAAGCTGCGCAGTGGAAAGGCACGCATCTGTTCTGCGGGACAAGACCAGATGGCACCAGCCATGGGCAACAGGTAACCATGCTGGAAAGTCTCTCCGTAGCCGTTGGCATCGAGGTACTCACCCAGACTGGGTCCGGGATCATCTGTCTCGCGCTTTGTCTCAGCATCCCGAGGCGCCTGGGCATTGAATCGGAGGATGTCGTAGAGCATCTTCCAGAATCGGGCTGACAAGAGGTTGGTCCGCTGAGCGAAGATGGCATTGAGAGTCGAGCCGCACCATTCAAAGGCCCCCTGCTGAACCGAGACCGCAAAAGACATGTCCGCTTTGTGGATCTTGACACCCAGTTGGTTAAACCAGCGAGTCAGGCCCGGGTAGGTGCGATGGTTGAAGACGATAAAGCCCGTGTCGACAGGGCCCGAGCGGCCATTGACTTCAATCTGGTGGGTATGGGTGTGCCCACCGAGTCGATGCTCGGATTCCAATAGGGTGACGCGGGCGCCTCGCAGCAGATGCCAGCAGGCGGACAGACCCGATATCCCGCTGCCCACCACCACGACATGGGGTCGGTGATCGGGATGGTCTGCCGAGGTTGGGGTGGGCTGCACGCGCTTATTGGAGCCGTGAGCCGTGATCGATGCGGGCGTATGCAGAGTGATTGTGGATCGACTCAAAGTTTTCACTCTCGACGGTGAAGCCTTGAATCGTCGGATGACTGGCCAGCATCAACGCCATGTCGCGAACGAGGTCTTCTACAAATTTGGGATTGTCATAGGCCCGCTCCGTGACAAACTTTTCGTCTGGCCGCTTGAGCAAGCCCCAGAGCTCACAGGAGGCTGCCGACTCGGCCACCTTGATGAGCTGCTCTGGCGACAGAGCTTGGGCTGTATCCACCGTGATGGTGACGTGCGAGCGTTGGTTGTGGGCACCGTAGTCCGAGATGTTCTTTGAGCAGGGGCACAGGCTGGTGACCGGCACGACCACCTGCAGCGACAGGCGGTCTTTGCCTTCTTTTCGTTGGGCTTCCCATCGAACCTGATAATCCATCAGAGAACTCACGCCCGAGACTGGTGCTGACTTGCGGACGAAATAGGGCAGTTCCACCATGATGTAGCCATCGGTGGCTTCCAGCCGGTTGAGCATGGCCTGCAAGAGTTCGTGCAGACTGGACAAGTCGAGGGGTTTGTCGTGGTTCTGAAAGACCTCGATGAATCGGGACATGTGGGTGCCCTTCACGTGGTGGGGCAGGCCAACCCCCATGTCAACCGTTGCCACGGAAGGCTGCGGACCAATGGCCGTTCCAACCACCACAGGATGACGAAATCCCTTGATGCCAACCCTCTGAATCGGCAGTTGCCGAGTGTCGACATTGGATTGCACATCGGGCAGTGTCGATGGGGAGAGAATTTTTTCAGGTGCGTTCATGCTCAACCTTTCGTGGAGGCAGGTTTTGACGACTTGTTGAGGAGTGCCTCGATGTCTGATCTGACCGTTCGAGACAGGGGGCTGACCACGCTGGCGTAACTTCTGACGAGTCGTCCATCTGGGCCGATGAGGTATTTGTGAAAATTCCAACC
>JBMSJG010000149.1:0-3142 GCA_049418645.1 Burkholderiaceae bacterium
CCGATATACGGCACGTTTGAGGGCGTGGCAGGACGCAGGCCCGTCCAGAACTCCGCCTCTTCCCAGACCCCGGCCTCGGGGAAGATCTGGCGGCAGCGCCGAATAATCGCCTGGCAACGCACATCGTTGAGTTCGGTGCTGTAGCCATTGAGCTCGGCCGTGCCGGCAATCCGCAGGCGATCGCCCAGTCGTGAGAAGACCAGCTTGTACTCGTCGTCGGTCAGGCTGACAGAGAAGGCGGCCTCGGGGTTCTTCACCGGCACAGTGGCGGAGTAGCCCTTGGCCGGGTAGATCATCAGATTGAGGCCCAGAGGCTTGGCGATGATGGGGCTAAATGAGCCCATGGCCAACACATAGGCGTCGGCTCGCAGGGTCTCATGACGGCCCTCTTCAATGACCCGCACACCCGTGATGCGGTCGCCCTGAAAATCCAAGCCCTTGATGGTGGTGCCGGTCTTAAAGCTCACCCCCTGAGTGGCGCACCAGGCCGCCAGGTTCTGGGTGAACTTGCGGGCATCGCCCGATTCGTCGGCATCGGTATAGGTGGCCCCGGTGATCTGCGACTCGATGGGCTTGAGCGCAGGCTCGAGTTCCACGGCCTGTTTGGCCGAGATGATCTCGCGCTGGCAGCCATACTGGCGCATGAGCTCGGTGGGTCCTATGGCTCCGTCGAACTCTTCCTGGCTGGTGTAGAAATGCAGGATGCCTTTTTCCAGATGGTCATACTGAATGCCAATGTCCTTGCGCAGGGCCTGCAGCTTGTCGCGTGAGTAATGGCCCAGGTTCAGGATCTGAATGATGTTGTGACGGGTGCGAGCAGGCGTGCACTCCAGCATGAACTGCAGCCCCCAGAGCCACTGGCGCATGTCGGCCCGCAGACGAAACAGCAAGGGGGCGTCCTCGCGGGCCAGCCACTTGAGGACCTTGATGGGCGCAGAAGGGTTGGCCCAGGGCTCGGCGTGGCTCACCGAGATCTGGCCGCCATTGGCATAGCTGGTCTCGCAGCCCGCCTTGGACTGACGGTCGAGCACGGTGACCTCGTGGCCGGATTTGTGAAGGTAATAAGCGGCTGCTGTGCCGGTGACGCCGGCGCCTAAAACGATGACACGCATGTCATGCTCCTCTGTAGAGAAGCCGATCTGTCCTTTTACCTGAGAGATTCACATCATGCGACCCCGCATGAGCTTGCCCCTTCGGTGGCAACCAGGCCTTTTGAGGGGCCCGTTGCGCTCTCCAGACCAGCGCATCATCAGTCATGAACCTGAGCGTTTTACGCCTTCGGTGGCTGGGCGGTCCTGCAGCGGGTTTTTCCCTGTGCCCAGCACTCTTCTG
This sequence comes from Burkholderiaceae bacterium, assembly GCA_049418645.1. Classification (GTDB taxonomy): domain Bacteria; phylum Pseudomonadota; class Gammaproteobacteria; order Burkholderiales; family Burkholderiaceae_A; genus Hahnella. The sequence continues at coordinate 1,333 of JBMSJG010000149.1, forward strand.
ATGGCTCTATTATCGAGACAAATGCGGCGCGCGTCAGCCCGCACCAGACAGCACACGAGCAATAAAAACCAAGTTGTTGATTTCCCAACAATCCCTCTGAACTCAATGGAGCAAACATGAGCAAGGTAGTCATGATGGATGCACCTGGCGCCGCCAGTGTGATGACCGTTCGCAACGTCGAAGTGGGCAAGCCCGGTCCCGGACAGGCCCGCGTTCGCCACCATGCCATTGGCCTGAACTACATCGACATCTATCAGCGCAGTGGTGTCTATCCCCTGCCCCAATACCCAGCCGCTCTGGGCATGGAGGGCAGTGGCGTGGTCGAGGAAGTGGGTGCGGGCGTGACCCATGTGAAGGTGGGCGATCGCGTGGCCTATGCCGGTCAGCCCCCAGGCGCCTACTGCGAGGTGCGCAACCTGCCCGCCCAGCTGCTGATCAAGATTCCCAAGACCATCTCGTTTGAGACCGGTGCGGCCATGATGTTGAAGGGCATGACGGTGCAGTACCTGTTTCGTCGCACGGCCAACCTGCAAAAGGGTCACACGATTTTGTTCCATGCGGCCGCAGGCGGCGTGGGCCAGATCGCCATGCAGTGGGCCAAGCTGATGGGCGTGACCGCCATTGGCACGGTCGGGTCTGACGAGAAGATCAAAGTGGCCAAGGCCAATGGTGCGGCCCACGTCATCAACTACAACAAGGAAGACTTTGCAGCCCGCGTCAAAGAGATCACCAACGGCCGTGGCGTCGACGTGGTCTATGACGCGGTGGGCAAGAGCACCTGGGACAAGTCACTGCAGTGCCTGCGCAAGTACGGCCTGATGGTGAGCTTTGGCAATGCCTCGGGCAAGGTGCCGCCGCTGGACCTGAGCGTGCTGGGTGGCCACCTCTTCCTGACCCGTCCCTCGCTCATGCCCTACACGGCCAGCCGTGAGGAGTTGGAGATGACGGCCAATGACCTGGTGAAAATGGTGGGCAGCGGCAAGATCAAGATCAACATCGAGCAGCGCTTTGGCCTGGACGAAGTGGTCAAGGCCCACGAGAGCATGGAGGCACGCAAGACCACGGGGTGTTCTATCCTGTTGCCATGACCTCTGTTTCTCGGCAGTTCGCCAGTACCGCACGCCTCTTCTCTGAAGAGGCGTTTTTGCGTCTGCGCCAGGCACACATCGGTGTAGTGGGCCTGGGCGGCGTGGGATCCTGGGCGGCTGAGGCCCTGGCCAGAAGCGGTGTTGGGCGACTGACCCTGGTGGACATGGATGTGGTGGCCGAGGGCAATCTGAATCGTCAGGCCCAGGCGAGCCACCAGACCAAAGGCATGGCCAAGGTCCAGGCCATGGCCCAGCGCATAGAAGCCATCAACCCCAAGGCGCAGCTCACTCTGGTCGATGCCTTTTTGAGCCTGGAGAACATTGATGAGGTCTTTGGGGAGAACACGGCGGAGGCGACTCGCCTGGGTAAACCCAGCTTCTGGATTGATGCCTGTGACGACTACGAGGCCAAGCTGCTGATGATTCGATACTTCCGTCAGCGTGAAAGGCCCCGGCATCTGATTGTGAGCGGGGGTGCTGGCGGCAAGACCGACCCCACCTGGGTTCGGGTGGGCGATCTGGTCAAGACCTTTCATGACCCGCTGCTGGCCAAGCTTCGTAAGACTCTCAAAGGCTCGCCGGGCTTTCCGGGCGAGGGTAAGTTGTTTATTCCGGTGGTGCATTCGGACCAGCCCATGAAGCAAGGCGCTGACTGCGACCCCAGTGCCCGCCTGGCTTGTGCTGGCTATGGCTCGATGGTGACCGTGACCGCGGCCATGGGA
>JBMSJG010000150.1:0-3131 GCA_049418645.1 Burkholderiaceae bacterium
CGGCAGACGTTGTAGTAGCCCTGAACCGTCATGGGGTCGCCCTCGAGCTTGCCGACGGCGGTGCCAGTGTGCAGGTGGTCAACACCGGCCAGGCGCAGCCACTTGGCAATCACGCGGAACGAGACGCCATGGTTGCGTTGGCGGGTGTAGGTGCCATGGCCAGCGCGGTGCATGTGCAGAATCATGTCGTTGGCGCGGCACCATTTGCTCATCGACTGAATCGCGGTCCAGCCAATCACCAGGTCGATCATCACAATATTCGACCCCAGGCTCTTGGCGAACTCAGCCCGTGCGTACATCTCTTCCATGTCGGCCGCCGTGATGTTCAGGTAGTGACCCTTAACCTCACCGGTATTGGCCTGAGACTTGTTCACCGCATCCATGCAGTACAGGAAGCGATCACGCCAGTGCATAAAGGCCTGGCTGTTGATGTTCTCGTCGTCTTTGGTGAAGTCCAGACCACCGGTCAGACCCTCGTAGACCACACGACCGTAGTTGCGGCCAGACAGCCCTAGCTTGGGCTTCATGGTGGCACCCAACAGGGGACGGCCATATTTGTCTAGACGCTCGCGCTCCACAATGATGCCGGTGGGAGGACCACGGAAGGTCTTCACATAAGCCACAGGAATCTGAATGTCTTCTAGGCGGGCAGCCTTGAGGGGCTTGAACGAAAAGACGTTGCCGATCAGCGAGGCGGTCATGTTGGCGATGGACCCGTCTTCAAACAGAATCAGGTCATAGGCCACATAGGCAAAGTATTGCTGTTCGGTGTTGGTACCAGGTCCTGTGTTGGGCACCTTGTCCACACGGTAGGCCTTGGCCTGGTAGCTCTCGTGGGCTGTGAGCAGGTCAGTCCAGACCACGGTCCAGGTGGCGGTTGACGACTCACCGGCTACGGCTGCGGCAGCCTCCTCGGCATCGACACCCTCTTGTGGGGTGATTCGAAACAGACAGATCGTGTCCGTGGCCTTGGGCTCGTAGTCTGGGCGCCAGTAGCCCATCTGCTTGTACTTCAGAACGCCACCCTTGTAGCGCTCTTTGATATCTGTGACGCGTTCCTCTTTCGCCATGTCTTGTCTCCTCTGTGTAGGCGTTACGACGAAACCACTTTAGAAACCCCAACAATTAAGGTAAAGTCACTTTTGCTGACTCAAAAAATAAGCTGAGCTTACCTAGATAGCTTCTAGAAAGACTCTGCAAAAACAAGCAGTTGGAGGGAGACCACATGAAGAACCTGTCGCTTAGACAGCTTAAGATTTTTGTATCGGCAGCCCGCCTGTCGAGCTTTGCCAAGGCGGCCGAAGAGATGCACCTGACGGCCCCAGCCATCTCCATGCAGATGCGCGACCTGGAGGAAGACCTTGGCATTCCACTCTTTGCCAAAAAAGGCCGCGGCATCACCCTGACGAGTGCTGGCGAGTACTTCCTGGTCTATGCCCGCCGGGTGCTTCAAAGCCTGCGCGAAGCCGAGGACATGATGGCCAAACTCAAGGGCATCGAGACCGGAAGCCTGACGATTGGCCTGGTCAGCACGGCCAAATATTTTGTGCCGCAGTTGCTGGCTGAATTTCGCAAGGACCACCCCGGCATTCAGGTGGTGATTCAGGTTCGAAATCGCGACCAACTCATCAAACTCCTACGGGAGGGTGAGATCGACATCGCGGTCATGGGCAGGCCACCGCGCGATCTAGACGTCAGGGCGGAGCCCTTTGCCAACCATCCACACGCCTTTATTGCTGCGCCCAACCATCCTCTGACCAAGCAAAAACGCATCCCGGTCGGCAACCTAGACCGCGAAGAGGTCTTGGTTCGTGAGGCCGGCTCCGGTACTCGCGCCGTGATGGAGAATTTCTTTGAGCAGCATCGCTTTCGACCCATGTCGACCATCGAGATGTCGAGCAACGAAACCATCAAACAGGCCGTCATGGCCGGGCTGGGTATCTCGTTCACCTCGCTTCACACCGTTGGTCTAGAAATGGAGCACAACAGACTCTCGGTGCTCGATGTCGAGCAGACGCCGGTGACCCGGATCTGGCACGTGGTCAACCTAACAGGAAAGAACCTGTCCTTGCCCGCCGAGGCGTTTCGTTACTTCGTGCTGGAGCAAGGCAACGAGTTGATGACCAAAATGTTTCCGCTGCTCACGAATCTGATGAAGTCTTACAAGCCTTAGTTTATTGATTTATAAACTATTGAGTTCTAAAATATTGTCGATGACCCAAGCCGCCATCGACATCTCCCAACTACGCCAGTCAGCCGGTGCGGCCTGCGCCACCCTGCGTCTCTTGGCCAACGAAGACCGACTGATGCTGCTGTGTCAGATCAGTCAGGGCGAGAAAAACGTCAGCACCCTCGAATCGCTCACCGGTATTCGTCAGCCCACGCTGTCTCAGCAACTGGGCGTGCTTCGGACCGAAGGCGTGGTAGCGACCCGTCGAGAGGGAAAGCAAATCTTCTACAGCCTCAGTGACCCTCACATTGAGGATCTCCTGCAGACGCTCTACAACCTCTATTGCTGCGAGAACTGCAAGCCATGAACTTTCCACACCGCTGGTTAACCGACAAGCTGGCCATCGCTGGCCAACTCTCCGCAGACCAACTCCAAGAGGTCGCTGATGCCGGGTTTAAGACCGTCATCTGCAACCGACCGGACTTTGAGGGTGGCCCCGCGCAACCAACTGCCCAGAGCATGCAAGAGGCAGCCAGCGCACTTGGTCTGCAGTTCGCCTATCTACCAGTCAGCCCTTATGGCGGCACGCCAGAGGAGGCCGTGAAGATGGGCGAACTCATGGGACAACTACCCAGCCCCCTGCTCGCGTACTGCGCCAGTGGCGGCCGCTGCATGGGTCTGATCGGACTGGCCGCTCAACTGGGCCAGCCGATTCCAGAGTAAGAACAGTCCCGGCATCCGCGACAGGGAAAACCCGAAACCACGGGCTTCAGGCCTTGACCAAACTCAGGGCTGCCAACAAGACTCTGATCATGGCAAAGGATTTTGTGGCGCAAGAGCCCTCCGCCCCTACCGACGACCAGAGACGATCCCTGCTTCACAGCGTTGGCTGCCTGGCCGCCACCGCCGTGGCCGGCGGCATTGCACCCAGCGCGATGGGCAAGGTGTCCTTCAAGCCCTA
>JBMSJG010000151.1:0-3121 GCA_049418645.1 Burkholderiaceae bacterium
AACAAGCAGATTGCCGATGACCTGAACATCAGCATCAAGACAGTCGAGGCCCACCGGGCCAACATCATGGACAAAATCGAGGCCCGCACCATGGCGGACCTCATGAAAACCGCACTCGCAGCCAAGTCAGCCTAAGTGTCCAGAAGGCCGATCGATTCATGATCGGCTTCATGCTAGAATTCCGGTCTTTCAAGATGCGGCTGTAGCTCAGTTGGATAGAGTACCTGGCTACGAACCAGGGGGTCGTGGGTTCGAATCCTGCCAGCCGCGCCATCCTTCCCCTTCCGACAGTTAGACTCTTGGGCATGGACTTTGCCCAAATTGCCCAGACCGTCTCCATCTATGCCCTGCCAGTCCTGCTGGCCATTACCCTGCACGAGGCGGCCCACGGCTACGCAGCCAAGCGTTTCGGTGACCTGACCGCGGAGCGAGCCGGGCGCATCAGCCTCAACCCGTTCTCGCACATCGATCCGATTGGCACCATCCTGGTTCCCATTGGCCTCTACATCATGACCGCGGGTGCCTTTTTATTCGGCTATGCCAAGCCGGTGCCGGTTAACTTCGGGGCTCTGCGACATCCAAAACACGACATGATCTGGGTGGCCTTGGCCGGACCAGCCAGCAACCTCTTTCAAGCAGTGGTCTGGGCCTGTCTGTTCATTCTGCTCAAGGCCTTCGACATCCAAGAGCCTTTTTTTACCGCCGTAGCCCGAGCCGGCATTCTGGTGAATGTGGTGATGTTCGTCTTTAACCTGCTGCCCCTGCCACCCATGGACGGCGGCCGCATCCTGGTGGGGCTGCTGCCCTGGCGTGCGGCTATGGCCGTCTCCCGGGTCGAGCCCTATGGCTTTTTTATTCTGCTGGCCTTGCTGCTGGCTGGGTTGGTCTCTGACTGGTGGATGCGGCCTCTGATGTCCCTGACCTACCAGGCCCTTGATTGGATCGTCTGGCCACTTCGGCTGCTGCTGAGTTGGGCGCTCTAGATGGGTCATCGGGGTGATCCAGTCCTGGTGGTGGGCGCCGGTATTGGCGGGCTAGCCGCGGCCATTGCACTGACGCAGCGAGGAATCAGCTGCCGAGTGATTGAGCAGGCCAAACAGCCCCGCATCACAGGGGCTGGTCTGCAACTCGCGCCAAATGCCGTTCGCATTCTCAAGGCCCTGGGCCTGTCCAAGCCTCTGGCTCAGAAATCCTATGCACCAACTGCTCTTCGCATTCGTAGCCTGGCCACCGGCCGGTCCATCGGCTGCCTGCCACTGGGTGATCGTTGCAAGGCGCATTACGGGGATGCCTATCTCACCATGCACCGGGCCGATCTGGCCCAGGCCCTGCTGGATCAGGCCCACGCACTGAACATTCCGATTGCCTGGGGACAGGCCTTGTTGAGTATCTCCCAGGACTCACATAGCGCCAGCGTCCAGACCCACGAGCATCACATTCAAACACCGATCGTCGTTGGAGCCGATGGTCTGTGGAGCCAAGTTCGACAGTCTGTTCCGCAGGCCTCTGAGCCGACGGCCGTGGGGCAAGAGGCCCTGCGTGCAGTTCTGACCAGTCCGACCAAGGCACCGCAGGGCACTGATGACGAGCAGTGGGAAGCTGTTGCCCAAGAGGTCACGGTCTGGGTCAGCGCGAATCGCCACGTGGTGGGATACCCGATTCAGGCGGGCCAGGCCTACAGCCTGGTCATCATTCGCCATCAGGCGTCGGCCTACGCCAAGGATTGGGATCATCGCCTCACCCCCCAGGCCATCGAGGACTTCTGCCCATCAGGCAACCCAATCCTGCGAGAGTTGCTGCAGGCGGCCAGCGAGTGGCATGGCTGGCCGCTCAGTGCCAGCGCGCCGGTGACATCGGCCCAAGCCTTCGGCGAGGGCCGAGTTGTGCTGATCGGCGATGCAGCCCATCCGCTTCGGCCGCACATGGCACAAGGCGCCGCCATGGCGCTCGAGGATGCCTGGCGGCTGGCCGACAACCTGGCCTGGACAGACTATCGACTCGAAAACCCAATGCAAGCCATTCAGCGCTATGGCCAGCAACGCTGGCAGCGTGTCGCACGCGTTCAGAGACAGTCAGAAAAAGCGGGCCGGGTTTTCCAGCTCAAGGGGCCGCTGGGGTGGGGCAGGAACCTGGCTCTGCGGTTTGCTGCCACGCCCTTGTTAGACCAGCCCTGGCTCTACAAAGTCTCGGACTCCAACAGCCGAGAGCACTAACACCAAGCCTTAGAGCTTTTCTGTCTCACCAGCCGTGGGCTGCCAACGCATCAGCCGGCGCTCCACCCTGGTCACCACACCATCGAGCACCAGGGCAAAGGCTGTCAGGACGAGAATGCCGGCAAAGACCGTGTTCACGTCAAACAGACCCTCGGCCTGCAGAATCAGATAGCCCACGCCGGCTGCCGACCCCAGATACTCGCCGACCACCGCGCCAACAAAGGCCAGGCCCACGCTGGTGTGAAGACTGGAGAAGACCCAACTGGTGGCGCTGGGCAGGTAGACATGCCTGAGCAAATTGCGCTTGTCAGCACCCAGCATTCGGGCGTTGGCAATCAGCGTCGGGCTCACCTCTCGAACGCCTTGGTAAACGTTGAAAAAGACAATAAAGAAGACCAGGGTGACACCGAGCGCCACCTTGGACCAGACGCCCAGGCCAAACCAGACCGCAAAAATGGGGGCCAGAATCACCCGCGGCATCGAATTCAACGCCTTGATGTAGGGATCCAAGACTGCGGAGGCCGTCGGGCTAAGGGCCAGCCACAACCCCATGCCAAGACCCGCAATGGTGCCGATGCCAAAGGCCATCATGGTCTCAAACAGCGTGATGCCCAGGTGTTTGTAGATGCTGCCCCCGGAGAACCACTCCCAGATCACCACAAAGACCTTGATGGGCTGACCAAAGAAAAAAGCCGCCTGGTTGGGGTTGTCAAAGTAAAAGTTTGGCAACAGGCCTGGCTCGGTCATAACGTACCAGAGCAGCATGATCAGGGCGAACACCCCCAGCTGGGCCAACCGAAGGTTCAGTCCCTTCATGCTGCACCCCCCATCTGCTGGGCATAGCCCTTGAGGACCTCATCGCGAAGGACTGCCCAGATGCTGGCATGCAGCTCAACAAAGCGCTGATT
>JBMSJG010000152.1:0-3098 GCA_049418645.1 Burkholderiaceae bacterium
CGGGCTTCTTAGCTGCGGGCTTTTTGGCTGCTGCTTTTTTAGCGGCGGGCTTCTTAGCTGCGGGCTTTTTGGCTGCTGCTTTTTTAGCGGCGGGCTTCTTAGCTGCGGGCTTTTTGGCTGCTGCTTTTTTAGCGGCGGGCTTCTTGGCTACTGCTTTTTTAGCAGCAGGCTTCTTGGCCACAACTTTTTTCTTCACTTCGGGTTTGGAAGCGGCTTTCGCCTTCTTCACTTTCTTCTTTGCTGCCATGGTCTTCTCCTTCAGGCCGATTAATCGGCATGGTCACAAGGGAGATTCGAGCCAACACGGCTCGAACCATTCATTTGCGCAGGAAACAACTGCAAAACAACACCTCCAACGCCAATGAATTCTGCTGGGCCCTTGTGGAGAACGATCACGCTACTCCCAACTGAGGGCACCACCCGTTTGATACTCAATCACACGGGTCTCAAAAAAGTTCCGCTCCTTTTTCAGGTCCACCATTTCGGCCATCCAAGGGAAGGGGTTTTCTTCGTTCGGGAAGATTTGGTCCAGGCCGATCTGCTGGCAGCGCCGATTGGCGATGTAGCGCAGGTAGCCCTTGAACATGTTGGCGTTCAGCCCCAAAACCCCGCGAGGCATGGTGTCCTCGGCGTAACGGTATTCCAGGTCGACCGCCTGAAGGAAAATCTCTTTGAGTTCGGCCCGAAACTCTGGTGTCCAGAGGTGGGGATTCTCGAGCTTGATCGTGTTGATCAGGTCGATACCGAAATTGCAGTGCATGGATTCATCGCGAAGGATGTACTGGTACTGCTCAGCGGCGCCGGTCATCTTGTTTTGACGGCCCAGGGCGAGAATCTGCACAAAACCAACATAGAAGAACAGGCCTTCCATGATGCAGGCAAAGACCACCAGAGACTTCAGAAGCTTCTGATCGTTTTCAAGGGTGCCGGTCTTGAAGTTGGGGTCTGTCAGAACATCAATGAAGGGAATGAGGAACTCATCTTTGGCCCGAATCGAGGTGACTTCATGGTAGGCATTGAAAATCTCGCCCTCATCTAGCCCCAGAGACTCCACGATGTACTGATAGGCATGGGTATGGATGGCCTCCTCGAAGGCCTGGCGCAGTAAGAACTGACGGCATTCGGGCGCCGTGATGTGACGGTAGGTGCCCAGTACGATGTTGTTGGCGGCCAGAGAGTCGGCGGTGGTGAAAAAGCCCAGATTTCGCTTGACCAGCCGACGCTCGTCGTCGGTCAGGCCATTGGGATCCTTCCAGAGCGCAATGTCGCGAGACATGTTGATCTCTTGGGGCATCCAGTGGTTGGCACAGCCAGCCAGATATTTTTCCCAGGCCCACTTGTACTTGAAGGGGACCAACTGATTAACGTCGGTGCCGGCGTTGATGACGCGTTTGTCTTCGACCCGAACACGGCGACTGGCTTGGTCTTGCACGGCTTGGTCTTGAGCGGCGTGCATGATAGAAGCGGGGACAGTAGAACCCGACTGCTCTCGTATCGCAGTCATTGGGTCAGGCTTGGCCGTCGTTGTGGTGTCTTCCCAGTTCAGCATTTCGGATCTCACTTTCTTTCTTTAAAACAAGCAAGCGTGAGATTCGGTCATTGCACACAGACCGAATCATGATGCATGCATTTGATCCTTGCAATATTTTTTTGCAAGGTTTGTTGTTTTTTTTGCCTACGACGTTTTACTGACAAGCCTCGCAATCCGGGTTGTCGATGGAGCAGAACTTCACATCACTGCCAGCGACTGCGGAGGATGCAACGATCGGGTCTGCTGCGGAGGTCAAAGCCGCAGCACCACTCACCTCTGCGGCTGCGGCAACCGCACCACCACCGAGGCCGCCACTGACGGGCACGGCATTGAGTTGGCCAGTATTGAGCGTGCTCTTCTCCACAGATGTGGCACCCATGGTGCGCAGGTAATAAGTCGTCTTCAGGCCGCGCAGCCAGGCCAGTTTGTAGGTCTCATCTAGTTTTTTGCCAGAGACACCGGCCATGTAGATGTTGAGAGACTGGGCCTGGTCGATCCATTTCTGACGACGGGCAGCACACTCCACCATCCACTTGGTATCGACCTCAAAGGCCGTGGCGTAGAGCTGACGGAGTTCCTGGGGGATGCGATCGATCTTGGCCAGACTGCCGTCGAAGTACTTCAGATCCGCCACCATGACCTCATCCCACAGGCCGAGCTGCTTGAGGTCACGAACCAGCATCTCGTTGACCACTGTGAACTCGCCCGAGAGATTGGATTTGACGTACAGGTTTTGGTAGGTCGGCTCGATGGAAGCCGAAATGCCGACGATATTGGAGATGGTGGCCGTCGGTGCAATCGCCACGCAATTGGAGTTGCGCATGCCGAACTGACGGATACGGGCCCGCAGAGCGTCCCAGTCCAGCCTGGCGGTGGTGTCCACTTCGACGTAACCGCCTCGCTCTTGCTTGAGCAGCTCCAGCGTGTCCAAGGGCAGAATGCCGCGATCCCACAGCGAGCCCTTGAAGCTGCTGTAGGCTCCCCGCTCCTCAGCCAGCTGAGTCGAGGCCCAATAGGCCTCATAGCAGACCGCTTCCATCGAAGTATCGGCAAATTCAACTGCCTGCTCTGAGGCATAGGGGATGCGCATGGCGTGCAGCGCCTCTTGAAAGCCCATGATCCCCAGCCCGACTGGCCGGTGGCGAATGTTGGAGTTTCTGGCCTTGGCCACGGCGTAGTAATTGATGTCGATCACGTTATCGAGCATGCGCATGGCCGTCCGCACCGTCCGCTTGACCTTCTCGTGGTCAAACTCCAGTCCGCCCTGAGCAGACGGCTTGAGGTGCTGAACCAGGTTGACCGAACCCAGGTTGCAGACGGCAATCTCGCTGTCATTGGTGTTGAGCGTGATCTCGGTACACAGATTGGAGCTGTGGACGACACCGACGTGCTGCTGCGGACTGCGGATGTTGCAGGGGTCCTTGAAGGTAATCCAAGGGTGGCCTGTTTCAAACAGCATGGTGAGCATCTTGCGCCAGAGGCTGGCAGCCGGGATCTTTTTGAAGAGCCTGAGCTCCCCGCGAGCAGCCTTGTCCTCATAACCCAGATAGGCCTGCTCAAAGGCCTG
>JBMSJG010000153.1:0-3087 GCA_049418645.1 Burkholderiaceae bacterium
CCAATGCTGCGCATGATCTGCCTATGATATGGCGCATGAGCCAAACCAATCTGCTGGTCTTGTACTACACCCGTCATGGCGCCACCGCCCAACTGGCCCAAGCCATTGCCCAGGGCATTGAATCCGTGCCTGGCTGCGTCGCGACCCTTCGAACCGTCCCAGCCGTCACCGCCACCACGCAGCCCTTGGATCCGGCTGTGCCAGATGCTGGGCCTCCCTATGTCGAACCCAGCGACCTGGCCCAGTGCCATGGGCTCGCCTTGGGCTCCCCCACTCGGTTTGGCAACATGGCTGCGGCCATGAAGTACTTTGTTGACGGCACCCTAAACGCCTGGCTCTCAGGCGAATTGATCGGCAAACCAGCCTGTGTTTTTACCAGCACTGGCAGTCTGCACGGCGGACAGGAATCGACCCTGCTGTCGATGATGCTGCCGCTCTTTCACCACGGCATGCTGGTCATGGGACTGCCCTACTCCGAGCCCGCCTTGTCGGCCACCAAGACTGGTGGTACGCCATACGGCCCCAGTCACCTGGCCGGATCGGACGGCAAAAATCCCGTCTCAGCTGAGGAGCTGACTCTGGCCCAGGCCCAAGGCCGCCGTCTGGCCCAAGTCGCTCAGAGATTGCAGGCCGCCGCATGACCGACCCATCCACAACGCCCCACTCACCGCAGGAGCACACTGGCTTTCGGTATCGCACCGTGCCGGGCCCCTGGCCCAAGCTTGCACTGGCGCTATTGCTGGCCATGCTGGGCTACGGCGTGGCCTGGGAGACCGTCTGGGATCCGCTGCGCGAGGGCTCCTGGCTGTGGCTTAAGGTGCTGCCACTGGCCTTCGCTATTCCAGGTCTGCGTCATGCCCGGCTCTACACCTTTCAGTGGCTCTCACTGCTGATCTGGCTGTATGTCTGCGAGGCCCTGGTTCGCATCATCGCTCCGGACTCGCTCGAGCGATGGCTGTCGGTGGGCTGGTTGGTGCTGTCGCTGCTGCTAACGGTCTGCATCTTCGCCGGCACCAAAGCCGCGCGACTCAAACCTCGACCGCTGGATCCCGACGCCAGACGCTAATAGGCGACTGGCCTTCGCACATGGCGCGCCGCCAGGCGCGTGCACCGGGCTGACCATGGAACAAGCCATGCCAATGTCTGGCCATGGACTTGGCCGACTGGGTCGGACCCACTCGGTGAGCCAGATACTGATCCAGAGCAGCGATCACGTCCTCGCGCTGAGCGGGACGTGCGGATGCCCTGGGGCCATCGGCGAACCACCGGGCATCGAGTGCTCTGAGAAGCCAGGGGTCGTGGTAGGCGGCTCGTCCCAGCATCACCCCATCGACAGCCGGTCCCTCGTCGCTGTCCCGGAGAAAGTCGTCGGCCTGATCACTCTGTGAGATCCCGCCGTTGGCCACCACAACGGCCTCTGGAAAATCCTTTTTGAGGGCGCGCACGACCGACCACCTGAGCGGTGGGATCTCCCGATTTTCTTTTGGAGACAGCCCCTTGAGAATCGCGCCTCGCGCATGAACGATAAAAACACGACAGCCCACCGCATATAGCTGACCAACAAAGTCGCGCACAAAGCCGTAGTCGTTCTGATCGTCCACGCCAATGCGATGCTTGACCGTGACTGGAACCGAGACAGCGTCTTGCATGGCCTTGATGCCATCGGCCACCAAGTTGGGCTCCTTCATCAGGCAGGCACCAAAGGCTCCTTTTTGCACCCGCTCGCTAGGACAACCACAGTTAAGGTTGATCTCGTCGTAGCCCCAGTCGGCACCAATCTTGGCGGCCCGCGCCAAATCCTGCGGTTCGCTCCCACCAATCTGCAGGGCCACCGGATGCTCAGACGGATCAAAATCCAGCAGTCGGGGCAGGTCGCCATGCAGGAGCGCACCTGTGGTGATCATCTCGGTGTAGAGCAGGGCATGCGGTGCCAACAGTCGATGAAAGAATCTGCAGTGCCGATCCGTCCAATCCATCATCGGCGCAACACAGAGTCGATAGGGGTCAACCCAAGAAGTCTGCAGACGGGTCATGCTCATGTGCGAAGCGCCATCTGGTCTAACGCCTGCCAGGCCGCTCTGAACTGACCCAACAGATCCTCTGCAATCAGTCCCATTCCACCACCCTGCGCCACGGCCAATCGCGCCGCTTGGCGCTGCAGCCAGCAGCCCGCACCAGCAGCCTGTTGGGCTGTTAAGCCTTGGGCCAACAAACCAGCCGTGAGCCCCGCCAGCACATCGCCCGTGCCAGCAGTCGCCAGCCAGGGCATATCGCTGGCATCGTGTCCCCAACAGTCTCCGTCTGGGGAGGCGATCCAGGTCTGAGATCCTTTTCTGACCACCACAGCACCGATAAACGCTGCAGCCTCGCAGGTTCGAGAAACCTGGTCATCCGATGCGGACACAACCGATCCAAACAATCGCTCAAACTCACCGGCATGTGGGGTCAAGACCACGCGTCCACACCAGGGGGCCAACAGGGCTCTGAGTTCGTCGGCTCGATCCGCAAAGGCCGATAGAGCACCGGCATCCAACACCCAATGACGCCGATCGGTCTGGGTAGCCATAGCCTGGGCGATTCTCTCCCGCTGTTGTGATCCGTCGCCCGAAACCAACCACCCCGAACCCAGCAGCACCGCGTTGATGCGGCTATCCGCTAGTGGCACCAAAAGATCGCCGTCCTGATGTTCGATCCACAACAATTGTGATCCTGCGCGACAGGCCAAGCCCGGCCACTGCTCGGGCTGGCAGAGCAGGCTGACCAGGCCGGCCCCAGCTCGCTGGGCGGCGCCTGCAGCCAGGCAAGCGGCTCCCACCAACTCGCCCGTGATGACCAAGACATGACCAAAGTCATATTTGTTCTGGTCCGGCCCACGACGAGGTATGGATGCCCGCCACAAAGATGGCGAATTCTCTCTTGGGGTCCAGTGGGCGCTCAAACTCATGTGACCATTCTGCCATCGACGCTCGGCCACTCGGACCGGTAAACTGGCGCCTTCAGCAGGCCCGCGCCTCCGTAGCTCAGTGGATAGAGCATCCCCCTCCTAAGGGGAGGGTCGCACGTTCGATTCGTGCCGGAGGCGCCATC
>JBMSJG010000154.1:0-3085 GCA_049418645.1 Burkholderiaceae bacterium
GAGATTGGCCACCAGCGACGACACCCAGTCGGGGTTCGTAGCCTAGGTGTCGCCATTGTGCTCACCGGCGGCTTTGCGGTGGTCGAACTGTTAACGGGCCTATGGTCGGGGTCTCTAGCCTTGGTGTCGGATGCGGGCCATATGGCGACAGATGCAACAGCGCTGCTGATTGCGCTCTTTGCTCAAGTCCTAGCAAAGCGCCCTGCGACCACTCGATACTCTTACGGCTTTGGCCGAATCGAGGCACTGGCCGCCTTGGTCAATGGCCTGGTGCTCTTGGGCCTCACCGTCTGGATTGTGGTGGAGGCCATCGACCGATTCGCAGCGCCGCACGCTATTCAGAGCACAGCCCTCATGCTGGTCGCAGCCCTTGGCCTGATGATCAACCTATTGGTGGCCTGGGCCCTCTCAAGGGATCGTCATGACCTGAACACCAAGGCGGCGCTCGCCCACGTTCTTGGGGATTTGCTTGGCTCACTGGCCGCGCTCGGGTCTGGGCTTGCCCTGTACCTTGGCGCGCCCAACTGGGTAGACCCAGCGCTTTCGCTTCTGATCTGTCTGCTGATCTTTCGATCGGCTTGGGCTGTGAGCCGAACCTCATTCAACATCCTGATGGAGCGTGTGCCTGAGGGGATAGATGCCACCCATGTTTTCTCGGCCATGAGCGCCGTGCCCGATGTCCATCACGTTCACAACCTGCACATCTGGGAGTTGGCCCCCGGTCAGGTGGCATTGACGGCCCACCTTCAAGTGAGTCGGCTTGAGAAGTGGCCCGAGACCATGGAGAAGCTCTTGGCCTGTCTTCACCAACAAGGCATTGACCACGTCACGCTGCAGCCAGAGCCTCTAGAGGGCGCTGCCCATCTGAGATAAAAAAGGCCCCTCCTAGGAGGGGCCAAACCATCCAACAACCTATCCCCAGCGTTACTTGCTAAAGGGTGTCGGACGAGGTGTCTTGTCGCTCGAAGGTGGCAGGATCGGCAGACGGAAGAGCGGCTGATCACCTGTCAGAGTCTTCAAGAAGGCCACAATCTTTGTGTTCTCGTCCTTGGTGAAATTCTTACCCAGCTGTAGGCGACCCATGACATCCACAGCCTCGGACAAGGTATTCGCAGCCCCGTCGTGGAAGTATGGATAGGTCAACTCCACATTACGCAGCGTTGGCACCTTGAAGTTAAAGCGGTCGACTTCTTGGCCGGTCACGGCAGAACGTCCTTCTGCACCGCCCTTGGTCTTGTATGGCGCAACCACACCCATCTTCTGGAAGGAGTTGCCACCCAGAGCGGGGCCGTTGTGACAGGCCACACAACCACTGTCTTGAAAGAGTTTTAGGCCCGCCAGCTCTTTTGGGGTCATGGCCTCTTTGTTACCCAACAGCCACTGGTCAAAGCGGGAATTGGGCGTGACCAAGGTCTTTTCAAACTCGGCAATGGCCTCCGTCACCTGATCAATGGTGATCTTGTCCTTACCGAAGACCGTCTTGAACTCCCGGGCGTAAGCCGGAATTGACTCGATCACACCAATGGCCAGGGTGTGGGTAAAGGCCATCTCACCGGGATTGGCAATCGGGCCGCCGGCCTGCTCTTTGAGGTCAGCTGCGCGTCCGTCCCAGAACTGGGCCAGGTTCATGCTGGAGTTCAAGACCGTTGGCGAGTTGATGGGGCCCTGCTGCCACTTGTCACCGATGGAGGTGGGCAGGTTATCGGACCCTCCCATGGACAGGTTGTGACAGGAGTTACAGGATATGAAGCCAGACTTGGACAGACGCGGATCAAAATAAAGTTTCTTGCCCAGCTCAGACTTGCCCAGGTTTACATTGGCCGCGGGCTTGACGATCTGGAACAGACCGCCTTCGGTGTTCTGTGCAGAGGCCGATCCTGCTGCAAGGGCAGCCGACATCACGCCGACTGAAACGAGTTGATGAAGTGTCTTCACTTCCTTCTCCCTGTGGTGGTTACATTCACACCAACAGTCTGAGTGCCCCCAACCGATGGGTATTGACCAAAGTCAAGCCAAACCCTCCCCTCACAAGATTCTTTGACCTGCCTCAAAGCCACATGCGCGCCTCGGTCCAGACGAGAGAGTCGTGCCCCATCTGCGTTACCCCTAGGGTCAAAATGGTGATTTAACCGGTCACCCGCTGGTGCAGCATGCATAATCAAACGGCATGAAAACCATCCAGATCAAAGCCGCTTGGAACGGCCACAGCGACTGCCTGAGCTGCGGGATTCGCCAGTCGGCCCTCTTCTCTGACATCCCAGAGGATCAGTTTGCAGACTTCCATCGTCAGGTCGACGACTTAGAGTTCCCCAAAGACGCAGCCATCTTTCATCAAGGTGACTCCGCTGAATACGTCTTTACCCTTCGGACCGGCCTGATCAAGATCGTCCTGCTCGCGCCAAACGGAGAGGAGCGCATCCTGCGGGTCATCCAGCCTGGCGCCCTCGCTGGTCTGGATGCCATCACAACTGGCCGCTACGGGCACACCGCAGTGGCCCTGGGGCCCGTCAAGGTCTGCCGACTGCCCATCTCGCTGGTCAAGGACCTAGATGCCAAGCTGCCAGCGCTCCACAAAAGGCTCATGGAGAAATGGACCGAGGCTCTGCATGAGTCCGAGAGCTGGTTTGCTGAACTCAATACCGGCAACGCCGAGCAGCGTCTGGCGCGCTTTCTGATCAAACTCTCCCAGCAAGACAATGGGGTCACCACGGCTCACCTCTTCAGGCGAGATGAAATGGGCTCCATGCTCGGTGTCACCCTAGAGACCATCAGCCGGCGGCTGTCGGCTCTGAAAAAAGACGGGATTATTCAGATGGCCACCAGCCAGAGCCCGACTGTGACCATCACCAATATGGCGGCCCTGAAAAAAATGGCTGGCGATTAGACTAAACGGCAACCAACAATCAGCCGTATGCCATACAGACCTTTTGTAAACTACTCTTCATGCGCAAACTGACCGAATACCGCATCAGCGGCATCAAATACTATGCTGTCTATCAGGACGGTATCTGTATTTTCTACGGTCCCTCAAAGATTCACGCAGAGCTGCTGGTGATGGGCCTAGAGCCCGAGATGCATTAAGCCG
>JBMSJG010000155.1:0-3052 GCA_049418645.1 Burkholderiaceae bacterium
CCCACGACGCGCAGTTGGACCTGGGCCTCTTTGAGGGCCTTGACCTCACGCTCCAAGGCCATCAGAAACAAGCCCATGAGAAAGCTGACTTCCTCTTCTGGACGACGCCAGTTCTCGGAGCTAAAGGCAAAGACAGTCAGGGCCTCGACGCCCTGCTCCCCACAGGCCTGGACGATCTTGCGAAGGGCGGCGACACCCCGCTCATGACCGGCCATGCGAGGCAGGTGACGGGTTGTGGCCCAACGGCCATTGCCATCCATGATGATGGCCACGTGCCGAGGCACCGATGAGACCGCCGGCACCTCAAGGGTGGAGCTGGCTGGCTTGCTGGGCTGACTCGGGCTTTGCATGGCGAATACCAGTGAGTGACGGTGCTTAGACCGTCATGATCTCGCCTTCTTTCTGGGTGATGAGCTTGTCGATCTCGGCGACGTATTTGTCGGTCAGCTTCTGGACGTCTTCCTGGGTGCGACGCTCCTCGTCTTCGGAGATCAGCTTGTCCTTGACCAGTTTTTTGAGCTGTTCATTGGCATCGCGACGAACGTTTCGGACGGCCACCTTGCCCTCCTCGCCGTCGGTGCGCACGACCTTGGTCAACTCGCGACGACGCTCCTCAGTCAGCGCTGGCATGGGCACCCGAATGATGTCGCCGCTGTTGGCGGGGTTGAGTCCCAGGTCGGATTCCCGAATGGCCTTCTCGACCACGGCAAACATGTTCTTTTCCCAGGGGCTCACGCCGATGGTCCTGGCGTCGATCAGGGTGAGGTTGGCCACCTGGCTCAGAGGAGTGGGGTTGCCGTAATACTCCACCTGCAGGTTCTCGAGCAGGCCTGTGTGGGCCCGGCCAGTCCGAATCTTGGACAAGGCCGACTTGAGAGACTCCATGCTCTTGGCCATCTTCTGTTCAGCGGATTGTTTGACTTCGGCAGTCGTCGTCATGTGGATCTCCAGAGTTGGCTAGACGTGAACCAGGGTACCTTCAGGCTCACCTCTGACGGCGGCCAGGAGGGCACCCTTTTTAAAGACACTCAGCACCCGAATGGGCAGTCGCTGGTCACGGCACAAGGCAAAGGCCGTGGCATCCATGACCTTCAGGTTTTTAGAAATGGCCTCATCAAAGGAGAGGCTCTGGTAGCGAACTGCAGAGGGGTCCTTGGCCGGATCGGCGTTGTAGACGCCGTCCACCTTGGTGGCCTTGAGGACCAACTCGGCGCCGATCTCGGCCCCGCGCAGGGCGGCAGCCGTGTCGGTCGTGAAGAAAGGGTTGCCGGTACCGGCCGCAAAGATCACGACCTTTTTCTCTTCGAGGTAACGGATGGCCTTGGGTCGAATGTAAGGCTCCACCACTTGGTCAATCCGCAGGGCCGACTGGACCCGAGCCTCGATGCTCCGCTGACGCATGGCGTCTTGCAGTGCCAACGCATTCATCACGGTGGCGATCATGCCCATGTAGTCGGCCGTGGCCCGATCCATGCCCGCAGCGCCCAGGGCAACACCCCTGAAGATGTTGCCCCCGCCGATCACCACCGCCAGTTCGGTCCCCTGATCGAGAACCTGCTGTACCTCGTCCACAATGGCGTCGATGGTGGCCTTGTTGATCCCGTAGGGATCGTCCCCCATCAAGGCCTCGCCGGAGAGTTTGAGCAGAACGCGCTGGTAGGGCTTGTTGGACATGGTGATGGGCCTCTTCCGTCAGGCCTTAGGCTGCGCGGGCCGCTGCTGCCACCTCGGCGGCAAAGTCGGTGACCTGTTTCTCGATGCCCTCACCCACCACATACAGCACGAAGCGCTCGAGCTTGGCGGATTTGGCCTTGAGCAGCTGCTCAATGGTCTGCTTGCCGTCCTCGGCCTTGACGAAGACCTGGCCCATCAGGGTGACTTCCTTCATGAATTTGGCCACCGCGCCCTCCACCATCTTGGCCACGATGTCGGCTGGCTTGCCGGACTCGGCTGCCTTTTCGGCTGCTACACGGCGCTCGGCCTCGATCAGGCTGGCATCCACACCGGAGGCATCGAGAGCCTTGGGCTTGGAAGCGGCAATGTGCATGGCCAGGTCACGACCCAGGGCATCGTCACCACCCACCAGGTCCAGCAGCACGCCAATCTTGGCGCCACCGTGAATATAGGAGTGGAAACGGCCCTTGGCCTGAACTTTCTCAAAACGACGCAGGCTCATGTTTTCACCGATCTTGCCGACCAATTCGGCGCGGACCGAGTCAACCGTGCCGCCAGCCAAGGGCAGCGCAGAGACCTGCTCCACGTTGCTCACGTTGTTGGCAATGATGAGCTTGGCCACGTTGTTGGCAAAGGCCAGAAAGTCGTCGTTCTTGGCCACGAAGTCGGTCTCGCAGTTGACTTCCAGGATGGCGGCCTGACTGCCCTCGACGGCGATGGCCACGATGCCCTCGGCCGCAACTCGGGAGGCGGCCTTGGAGGCCTTGGTGCCCAGGCGGACCCGCAGGATCTCCTCGGCCTTGGTCATGTCACCACCTGCCTCGGTCAGGGCCTTTTTGCACTCCATCATGGGTGCATCGGTTTTCTCACGAAGGTCTTTGACCATCGATGCGGTGATTTCAGCCATTATTTTTCTCCAAACAGTTTTCGTTAAAAAAAAGGGGCCAGAAACAGCCCCCGTTGAACCAGGCGGTCGGTCTTATCCGGCCTGGCTCGCGTCAACCTCGACGAAATCCTCTGATTGCGACACGGCCGCCACGACATCGGCCACAGCCTCGGTCTTGCCCTGCAGAATGGCATCGGCCACCGCACGGGCGTACAGACGGACCGCACGGCCAGCGTCGTCGTTGCCGGGGATCACGTAATCCACACCCTCGGGGGAGTGGTTGGTATCCACCACGGCCACCACTGGAATGCCCAGCTTGTTGGCCTCTTGAATGGCGATCTTGTGATAGCCGACGTCGACCACGAACAGGGCATCGGGCAGGCCAGCCATGTCCTTGATGCCACCGAGCGTCTTGTTGAGCTTCTCGAGCTCACGGCTGTGGGTCAGGGCTTCTTTCTTGCTCATGCGCTCCAGGCCGCCATCTTCGGCCAG
>JBMSJG010000156.1:0-3042 GCA_049418645.1 Burkholderiaceae bacterium
GACACAATGAAGTAGGGCCGAAAATCCACCATGCGCTTGAGGGTCACCACGCCCATGCGGACCAGCACCATCTGGACCACTGGTGTCTCGAATGACAGCCCAAAGACCAGGAAGAGGCTCAGGGCAAAGCTGAGGTATTTGTCGATGTCAGTGGCCATCTGAACGCCGGCCGGCGTGTAAGAGGCCACAAAACCGAAGACTGCTGGGAAAACAAAGAAGTAGGCAAAGGCCATGCCGATGAGAAACAGGATAAAGCTGGAGGCAAGGATGGGCAGTGCCAGCTTCTTTTCATGCGTGTAGAGGCCCGGCGCGATGAAGGCCCAGGCCTGGTAGAGCACATAAGGCAGGGCAATGACAAAGGCCACAAGCATGGTGACCTTCATGGGCACGAAGAACGGTGCGGTGACATCGGTGGCGATCATGCTGGAGCCCTTGGGCAGGGTGCGAATCAGGGGCTCTGCGAAGACGGTGTAGATCTGGGGGGCCCAATAAACCAAAACCAGAAAGACCACCAATACCGCGATGGCTGCCCGAATCAATCGATCCCGCAGCTCGACCAGGTGGGTCATAAAGCCGTCTTCGACGAGGCCGCCGTTGTCGTCTTTGCTCATGGTTAGTCGTACCGAGGTCGTTTGGTCAGATAACGCTTGCGCATGCGACCGCGAATGCGGTCCCGCAGTCGCTCGTCGTCTTGTTCACGCGTCCAACTGCGATCGGGGGCGCCAAGGAAGTAGCCGGACTTCTTGTCATAGACCGAGGAAAAGTCCGCATTGCTGCCCTCGAAGTCGGAGATGCCTTGTCCGATACTCCCCGTCACCCCATCCAGTTCTTTTCCAACGCTGTTAACCCCGGACTCGATTTCCTGACCCAGGTCGTTGACCGACTTTTGCATTTTTCGGAGTTCTTCGACGTCCATCTGGCGCTGGATGTCGTTTTTGACATCGGCCACGTAACGCTGGGCCCGTCCCAGCAAGGCCCCTACGGTTCGGGTGACGACTGGCAGGCGCTTGGGGCCAAGCACCACCAGGCCGACGCCCGCCACCAGCACGAGTTCAGAAAAACCAATGTCCAACACGTCGGTGAACCCGTTGTGCTCGGTTTAGCCCGGAGCTGGCTTAGCGGCCAGCGCCTGTCTTGTCTTTGGCCTCGACGTCGATGGTCTTGGTGTCAACCTTGGCCGTGGCGGTTGCCTCGGGCTTGTCTTCTGCGGAGCCTTCTTTCATGCCGTCTTTGAAGCCCTTGACTGCACCACCGAGGTCAGAGCCCAGGTTGCGAAGTTTCTTGGTGCCAAAGACCAACAGAATGATGAGTAGGACGATCAACCAGTGCCAAACGCTGAACGAACCCATGTGCCGTGCTCCGTATGAAAAAGGGGTTTAGAAAGAGGCCGAAGCCCCGAGTGGCGCGGGGCCACCCAGTAAATGCATGTGGAGATGATACACCTCCTGCCTGCCCACCTTACCGGTGTTAACCACAGTACGAAAGCCTTCTGGCGAGCCATGATCGGCCGCCAACTGACGAGCCAAGACCATCATCCGACCCATGACGGCCTGGTGCTGAGGCTCCAGTTGGGCCATGGATTCGATGTGCTCTTTGGGGATGACCAAGAGGTGCAAGGGGGCCTTGGGCGCGATGTCATGAAAAACAAACAGGTCCTCGTCCTCGTAGACTTTTTTTGAGGGAATCTCGCCTTTGGCAATCTTGCAGAAAATACAGTTCATGCGCCGCGCTCCTGTGCCTTGCGTGCTGCCTTTTCATCTAACCCTGAGAGACCCTCGCGGCGCTCAAGTTCCGCCAAGACCTGCTCAGGCCGGACTCCCGCCTGATGCAGGGCGATGAGGCTGTGAAACCACAAGTCGGCCATCTCACCCACCAGTTTGTGCTGGGCCGTGGCGATGGCCGGGTCTGACGCCCCAATGGCAGCCAGGTCTTTGGCCGCCATCACCACCTCGGTGGCTTCCTCGCCGATTTTCTTCAGGGCTGCATCGGGCGCTTTGGCCAAGAGGCGAGCCACATAGCTCTTATCGGGGTCACCAGCCTGACGAGCCGCCACGACATCTGCCAGCCGGGCGAGCACGTCACGGTTGTTTGCATCATTTGCCATAGATGGCCTCCGGGTCTTTTAGCACAGGATCGACAGGCTGCCACTGGCCGTCTTTGAGAACCGAGTAGAAGCAGGAAGCACGGCCGGTGTGACAGGCGATGCCACCGGCCTGCTCGATCTGCAGCAGCACCACATCGCCATCGCAGTCGAGGCGAAGTTCTAGCACCCGCTGGCGATGGCCGGACTCCTCGCCCTTGCGCCAGAGCTTTTGACGAGAACGCGAAAAGTAGGTGGCCCAGCCAGTCTGGGCCGTTTCTTCCAGTGCCTGTCGGTTCATGAAGGCCACCATGAGGACCCGCTGGGTCGATGCATCCTGGGCCACGGCCGTGACCAGCCCCTGGGCGTCGAACTTGACCTGATCAAGCCAGTCGGACACAGACCCCCCTGTCTTGCATGAATTGCTTGGCCTGTTGGACGGTGTGCTGGCCAAAGTGAAAAATGCTGGCAGCCAGCACTGCATCGGCCTGACCTTGGGTGACGCCATCGACCAGATCCTGCAAGGACCCCACACCACCGGAGGCGATCACCGGAATGTGAACCGCCTGAGAAACGGCTTTGGTGAGGCCCAGGTCAAAGCCCTGCTTGGTGCCATCGCGGTCCATGCTGGTGAGCAGAATTTCGCCCGCCCCCATGTCTTGCATGGTCTGGGCCCATTGGACAGCGTCGAGCCCAGTGGCGTTGCGGCCACCGTGGGTATAGACCTGCCAACGCGGCTGACCATCAGGGCCCGGGGTGTCGCGTTTGGCGTCAATGGCCACAACAATCGCCTGGGACCCGAATTTGTCACTGGCTGCTCGGACCAGTTCGGGGTTCTGAACCGCAGCCGTGTTGATGCTGACCTTGTCTGCGCCCGCATTGAGCAGGCGGCGAACATCGTCTACCGCCCGAACACCGCCACCGACCGTTAGAGGAATGAAGACCTGATTGGCCACCGCCTC
>JBMSJG010000157.1:0-3031 GCA_049418645.1 Burkholderiaceae bacterium
CGAAGAAGACCTCCCAAGCCATGAAGCCCTTTCCACGCATCGAACGCCTGCCACCCTACGTGTTTAACATCACCGGTGAGCTGAAAATGGCCGCCCGGCGCCGTGGCGAGGACATTATCGACATGAGCATGGGCAATCCCGATGGGCCCACGCCGCCGCACATCGTCGAAAAGCTGGTCGAGGTCGCCCAGAAAGAGCACACCCACGGCTACTCGGTCTCCAAGGGCATCCCACGCCTGCGCAAGGCCATCACCAACTGGTACCAGAGTCACTATGGGGTGAGCCTGGACCCAGAGTCCGAGGCCATTGTCACCATTGGCTCCAAGGAGGGCCTGGCCCACCTGATGCTGGCCACCCTGGACAAGGGCGACACCGTGCTGGTGCCCAATCCGTCCTATCCCATCCATATTTACGGCGCGATCATCGCAGGCGCAGACATTCGCAGTGTGCGCATGACCGGCGATGTCGACTTCTTTGAGGAGTTGGAGCGCGCCATTCGCGAGTCCATTCCCAAGCCCAAGATGATGATCCTGGGCTTTCCCAGCAACCCCACAGCCCGTTGCGTTGAGCTGGAGTTCTTTGAGCGTGTGGTCGCCCTGGCCAAAGAACACGACATTCTGGTGGTCCACGACCTGGCCTATGCCGACATCACCTTCGATGGCTACAAGGCGCCCTCCATCATGCAAGTGCCCGGGGCCCGAGATGTGGCCGTGGAATTCTTTACCCTGTCCAAGTCCTACAACATGGCGGGCTGGCGGATTGGCTTTATGGTGGGTAACAAAGAGTTGGTCAGTGCCCTGGCTCGCATCAAGAGCTACCACGACTACGGCACCTTCACGCCCATCCAGGTGGCCTCGGTCATTGCCCTTGAGGGACCCCAGGATTGTGTTGAGGAGGTTCGTCAGAGCTATCAGCGTCGACGCGATGTGCTGGCCAAGGGTCTGATCGAAGCAGGCTGGCCGGTCGAGATTCCCAAGGCCTCCATGTACATCTGGGCCAAGATTCCCGATGCCTACCTGCACCTTGGGTCTCTGGAATTTGCCAAGAAGCTACTCATCGAGGCCAAGGTCGCGGTCTCACCCGGCATTGGCTTTGGTGAATATGGCGACACCCACGTCCGCTTTGCCCTGATCGAAAACGAGCACCGCATTCGCCAGGCGGTCCGTGGCATCAAAGACATGTTCAAGAAAGATGGGCTCATCAAAGTGCCCCACGAAGAAGGGTCAGACGCATGAGCGCATCCCAAGCATCCAAGCCTGCACTGCGGGTTGGCCTGGCGGGTCTTGGCACGGTGGGTGGCGGCACCCATGCCGTGCTCACCCGCAACGCCAATGAGATTCGTCGCAGGGCTGGGCGCGATGTGATGATCACGGCCTTGGCCGATTTGGATCAAGACAAGGCCCGATCCATGGCCAAGGCAGTAGCAGCCAGCGGACATCCTGAGCCCAAGGTCTTCAGTGATGCCATGGTCATGGCAGCCGACGCCAATGTGGATGTGGTGGTGGAGTTGATCGGCGGCTACGGCTTTGCCAAGACCCTGGTGCAGACGGCCATTGCCAACGGCAAGCATGTGGTCACCGCCAACAAGGCCCTGCTCGCCGTTCATGGCAACGAGCTCTTTGGCCAGGCGCAGGACAAGGGCGTGAGCATCGGCTTTGAGGCTGCTGTGGCGGGGGGTATCCCCATTATCAAAGCCCTGCGTGAGGGCTTGACGGCCAACCGCATCGAATGGGTGGCCGGCATCATCAACGGCACGACCAACTTCATCCTCTCCGAGATGCGCGACAAAGGTCTGTCCTTTGCAGACGTTCTGGCCGAGGCGCAGAGACTGGGTTATGCCGAGGCCGATCCGACCTTTGACATCGAGGGTGTGGACGCTGCTCACAAGATCACGCTTCTGTCGGCGATTGCCTTTGGCATGCCGGTTAAGTTTGACCAGGCCCACATCGAGGGCATCACCAAACTGCAGTCGCAGGACATTCGCTACGCCGAACAGCTGGGCTATCGCATCAAGCTGCTGGGCATCACCAAGCGCCGCAGCAACGGAGTGGAGCTGCGTGTTCATCCAACCCTGATCCCCGAAAAACGCCTGATTGCCAACGTCGAGGGCGCCATGAACGCCGTCCTCGTCAAGGGAGACGCGGTGGGCCATACCCTCTATTACGGCAAAGGCGCGGGCAGCGAACCCACGGCCAGCGCCGTGGTGGCTGACTTGGTGGACCTGGCCCGTGGCCTGGATAGCCCCACGGCGGATCGAGTCCCGCACCTGGCCTTCCAGGCGGACCAGCTCAATGACCTGGCTGTGTTGCCCATCGCCGAGATTGAGTCAGGCTACTACCTGCGTCTGCGGGTGGCCGACCAGCCAGGCGTGCTGGCCGACATCACTCGTATCCTGGCTGACAGTGGCATCTCGATTGACGCCTTCATCCAGCGCGAGCCGGCCGAAGGCGAAGACCAGACCGATGTCATCCTGCTGACCCATGTCTGTCTGGAACGGCAGATGCGACTGGCCATCTCTCAGATTGAGCAGCTCGCCACCGTGCTGTCCCCAGCCACGGTTCTGCGGGTGGAGACCTTTGCATGAGCCTGCAGTACCGCTCCACCAGAAGCGATACTCAGCTGGGCAGTTTTACCGACATCCTGCTCGAGGGCCTGGCACCTGACGGCGGTCTGGCCATGCCGCAAACCATCCCCCAGGTGAGTCCTCAGGAGTTGGCCGACTGGTCTAGCTTGAACTACGCTCAACTGGCCGCTCGTGTCATGCACCGCTTTGCCGATGACCTGCCATTCGAGGTGATCGAGCGCCTGGCGGCTGCGGCCTATACCGAGCAGACCTTTCATTCCAAGGCCATTGCACCTCTTGCGCCGCTGGGCGTGGAGCAGGGTGCGCCGATAGCGCTGCTGGAGTTGTCCAATGGCCCGACACTGGCCTTTAAAGACATGGCCATGCAGATGCTGGGTCAGCTCTTTGAGCATGTCTTAACCAGCCGTGGTCAGACCCTGAACATTCTGGGGGCGACCAGCGGCGACA
>JBMSJG010000158.1:0-3016 GCA_049418645.1 Burkholderiaceae bacterium
CCGGTGGTGACGGTCAGTACCGATTACCGTGGGGCCTCACCCGAGATCATCGAGTCACAGGTCACCAAACCCCTAGAGGACTCCATTGCCGGGATCGAAGGCATCGAGGTCCTGACTTCGATTTCCAGGGCCGAGAACTCACAGATCAGTGTTCGATTCAAGCTTGATCGCAATCCTGACGATGCCGCCTCTGATGTTCGAGACCGCGTCTCGCGTGTCCGTAAGCGCCTGCCGGATGGCGTGGAGGATTCCCAGATTTCAAAGGTGGAGGCCGATGCATCGCCCATCATTTGGCTCACCCTGAGCAGCGAGAGCCTGAGCCTGATGGAGCTCAGCGACCTGGCCAATCGACTGGCCAAGCCCAGGCTCCAGACCCTGCCGGGTGCTGCCGACGTGCGGATTTTTGGAGACCGTCGGTTTGCCATGCGGATCTGGCTCGATAGCCAGGCCCTGACTGCTCGTGGCCTATCGGTGCAGGACGTCGAAGATGCTCTTCGCCGTCAGAACGTTGAGATTCCAGCGGGTCTCATCGAGACGCCTGGCCGCGAGTTCTCAGTGATGGCGCCAACCGATCTTCAGACTCCTCAAGAGTTCGAGGGCATTGTGCTCAAGGCCCCGCGAGGACAGGCCTCTCTGGTGAGACTCAAGGATGTGGCGCGGGTTGAGATTGCGCCCGAGAATGAGCGCCGGGTGGCTCGGTATAAGGGCAACAACACCGTGGCCATGGGGGTGATCAAGCAGGCCACGGCCAACCCACTCACCCTGTCTGATGCCGTCCGGGACTCCATACCGAGCATCTTGCGGGATTTGCCACCGGGAGTGGGCTTCGAGGTGGCAAACGACTACTCGGTCTTTATTGACCGGTCCATCAAGGCAGTGGCCATGACCATTCTGGAGGCTGTGGTCTTGGTTGGCTTGGTGGTCTTTGTCTTCCTGAAGAGTTGGCGGGCCGCCATTATTCCCATTGTGACCATTCCGGTCTCCATCATCACCACCTTTGCAATCTTGCTCATGCTGGGCTTCTCGATCAACACGCTGACTCTGCTGGCGATGGTCCTGGCGATCGGCGTGGTGGTGGATGACGCGATCGTGGTCCTGGAAAACATCGCCCGTCACATAGAGGACGGCATGAAGCCCATTGCGGCGGCCTTTCAGGGGATGAAGGAGATCAGCTTTGCGGTGGTGGCCATGACCCTAACCCTGGCCTCCGTCTTTGCCCCCATGGCCTTCTCCAGCGGTCGAACTGGCCGGCTGTTTGTGGAGTTCGCCTTGGCCCTGGCTGGCTCCGTCGTGGTGTCTGGCTTTGTGGCACTGACCCTCTCGCCCATGATGTGTTCGCGTCTTCTCAAGCCACACCACCATCCGGACGGTTCGCCAATTGAATCTCCTGACGAGTCAACCTGGCGGCGCAGACTCAGGGGCTGGGGAGATCGTTTTGATCAAGGGTTTGACTGGCTCGCCCATCGGTATGCGGCGGTGTTGGAGACCATTTTGTCCAAACGACTCACCATTGGTGCTGTCGCTCTCGCGGTTTTTGGGGGCGCCGTTGGCTTCTTTTCGATCATAAAAAACTAACTCACGCCGGTGGAAGACCGTGGTTTTTTGATCTCCATTCTTACGGCACCCCAGGGCAGTTCAATTCAGTACACGACGCGCTATGCCTTGCGCCTAGAGGAGATCTTTGCCTCGGTGCCTGAGGTAGAGAAATACCTGGTCATTTCCGGCAGCCCGACGGTGGACAAGGGGATCGCCTTTCTGCGGCCGGTTCCCTGGGAGGATCGCAAGAGAAGTACACAGGAGATCGCCAAGGCTATTCAGCCCCAGGTCCTGAGCATTCCGGGGGTTAATGCCTTTGTGGTGACGCCGGCGTCTCTGGGACAGAGCGTCCGGTCCCGGCCCATTCAGGTCGTTGTGCTGTCTGCGGCCTCGATCGATGAGATGTCCGCTGCCACGGAAAAATTGCGTCTGCGTCTCCTTCAGAATCCGATGCTGCAGGGCGTTGAAACCGACTTGCAGATCACCAAGCCCGAGATGCGACTCGACATCGATCGCGAGCGTGCAGCGGACCTGGGTGTCCCGGTTGAGCTGATTGGCAGAACGCTAGAGACCCTGCTGGGTGGGCGCCAGGTGACGCGATTCAAAAGGGGTAATGAGCAGTTTGATGTCATCCTGCAACTGGAGGCTGATCGTCGGAACACCCCCGAGGACATCCGGGGGGTGTCGGTTCGCGGCCGTGATGGACGGTTGGTACCTCTTTCTAGCTTGATCAAGATCCGAGAGACGGTGGCACCCCGAGAGCTCAATCACTTTCTGCAGCAAAGGGCTGTGACGGTGACGGCCAACCTGGCGCCTGACGTCGCCTTGGGTGAGGCGCTTGCTGCTGTG
This sequence comes from Burkholderiaceae bacterium, assembly GCA_049418645.1. GTDB lineage: Bacteria > Pseudomonadota > Gammaproteobacteria > Burkholderiales > Burkholderiaceae_A > Hahnella. The sequence goes on from JBMSJG010000158.1 coordinate 2,386, forward strand.
GAGGCTGCTGCCCGCGAGGTCTTGCCACCGGACTATCAATTGGACTACGACGGCCAGTCCAGGGAGTATCGAGACTCGCAGAACACCATCCTGTTCGTCTTTGGATTGGCGCTTGTCTTTATTTACCTGGTGCTCTCCGCCCAGTTCGAGAGCTTTGTCTATCCGATGGTCATCATGCTCACAGTGCCTCTGTCGTTTGCCGGAGCCCTGCTGACCATCTGGCTGACTGGCGGATCGATCAATGTCTACTCCCAGATTGGCCTGATAGCCCTGATTGGGCTCGTGACCAAGAACGGTATTCTGATCGTCGAATTTGCCAATCAACTTCGCGAACAAGGTCTCGACCTTGCCCAGGCGACGCTCAAAGCCACCGAGCTTCGTTTTAGGCCCATTCTCATGACGGCCATTTCCACGGTCTTTGGCGCCATTCCTCTGGCCCTGGCCAGCGGTCCCGGCGCAGAGAGTCGTCGAGAGATTGGCTGGGTGATTGTCGGTGGCGTCAGCCTTGGTACCCTATTGACCTTGTTTGTTTTACCGACCATCTTTGTCTGGATAGCCTCATGCGTCTCGTCGTCCTCGACACCGAAACAACCGGCCTAAAAGTCGAAGACGGCCATCGCATCATCGAGAT
>JBMSJG010000159.1:0-3009 GCA_049418645.1 Burkholderiaceae bacterium
GCCTGCTCGGCTGCGAGCAGAGAAGCCACTCGCTGCGAGCAATTGTCGTTGGTCTCGGCGGTGAATTCGTCGATGGTTGGCAGTGGCTTGAAGCCCATGGCTTTCAGGCTAGCTGCCAGTGCGTCAGCCGATTGCTCTCCGCGTGGAAACTTGATGAAGTTGGCACCAGCCTCCAGGGGAATGCCTGCTGCAGTCAGCAGACGAGCGGCGCGAAGCAGGGCAGCGGTCTGTTGGCTGGTGATGACATGCAGTTTGATGCGGTTCATGGCGATGGCCTTTGTAAGGTTTTGGTCGGTGAGGGGGCGGGCCTTAACCCACCTTGAGCACAATCTTTCCAACGTGTTGCGATGACTCCATGAGACGGTGGGCCTCCTCGGCTTGGGCCAGGGGGAACTCCGCGTGAATGATGGGCAGCAGTCGGCCCCTCTGGAGTTCGGGCCAGATGGCTTGTTGCATGGTGAGTGCAATTCGAGCCTTTTCTTCGACCGATCGGGCCCTGAGCGTAGAGCCCGTGAAGGTGAGGCGCTTCATCATGAGCAGGGTCCAGTCCATCTCGACCTTGGCACCAGACAAAAAGGCGATCTGCACCAACCGGCCTTCTAGCGCGAGGCACTTGAGGTGCTTGGGCAGGTAGTCACCACCCACCATGTCAAGGACCAGGTTGACGCCCTGCCCATTGGTCTCGTCTTTGATGACCTGGGCGAAGTCCTCCGATTTATAAAGAATCGGCCGGTCAGCACCCAGTTCGCGACAAATACGCGCCTTGTCTTCAGATCCGACTGTTGTGAAGATTCGGCTGGCCCCGGCCCATTTCGCAAAGCCAATGGCGGTGGTGCCAATGCCGCTGGAGCCACCATGAATCAAGACACTCTGACCCGCTCGCAGCTGACCACGCTCAATCAGATTGGCCCAGACCGTCAGAAAGGTCTCGGGCAGGCAGGCTGCAGTTCTGAGGTCGAGCCCAGCTGGGATGGGCATGCAGTGGTCGGCGGGGGCCACGACGAACTCTGCGTAACCGCCACCTGGCGTTAGGGCACAGACCTGCTCACCCACCCGTTGCTTGGGGACCCCATCACCAACCGCCACAATGGTGCCGCTGACCTCAAGGCCCATAAAAGGGGAGGCATCCGGTGGGGGAGGGTAGCTGCCGGACCGTTGAAGAATGTCTGGTCGGTTAACACCGGCATAGGCCACCTGAATCAGGACTTCGCCTGCTTTGGGCGTGGGCTGATCCGCCTCGATGAGTCGGATGCAGCTGGCGTCTCCACCGGGTCTGTGGTCGATGACTTTCATGCGCGGTGACCTTTACTTTTGTTTGGCCCAGGAGTCTTTGAGGGTGACCGTTCGGTTAAACACTGGTGCACCGGGTTGCGAGTCCTTGAGGTCGGCTACGAAATAGCCGTGCCGCTCGAATTGGAAGCGATCCTCGGGCTGGGCCTGCTTGAGGCTGGGCTCCATGGCTGCCTGAACGGTGGTCAGGCTGTGGGGGTTGAGATCGTCTTTGAAGTCGCGCTCGAGCTCCGGTGCATCACCCTCGCGACGAGCGCCAGGCGTGGGGTGGGCGAACAGGCGGTCGTAGAGTCGAACCTGCGTCACGTAGGCCTGCTGGGCGCTGACCCAATGCAGGTTGCCTTTGACCTTGTAACTGTCGGCACCGGGTGTACCGCTGCGCGAGTCTTCCAAGATCTTGGCCTTGACACGGATCACCTGGCCATTGGCATCGGTCTCAAATCCAGTGCATTCAGCAACATAGGCGTACTTCAGTCGGACACGACCACCTGGGGTCATGCGAAAGAAGCCCTTGGTGGGCTCGGCCATAAAGTCTTCACGCTCGATGAACAGGCGCTTGGTAAAGGGCATGCCGCGTTTGCCCAGTTCAGGATGTTGCGGATGGTTGGCCGCCTCGCAGATTTCCTCATAGTCATCGGGCAGGTTCTCGATGACCAGCTCCAATGGGTCGAGCACCGCAACCCGGCGAGGGGCGATCTCATTGAGATGATCGCGCATGCATTCCTCGAGCACGCTGTAATCGATCCAGCCATCGGATTTGCTCACGCCCATCTGCTCGACGAAGCGCTGAAATCCCTCGGGTGTGTAGCCACGACGGCGAGCGGCCACCAGGGTAGGCATGCGGGGATCATCCCAGCCCTCGACCACCTGGCTGTCGATCAGGTCGACCAGCTTGCGCTTGGAGAGCACCAGGTAGGTCAGGTTCAGCCGTGCGAATTCGTACTGGTGCGGCACCGCCTCTGGCTTGAAGAAACCAGCCTGCGCCACCTTGTCGACCAGCCAGTCGTAGAGGGGACGGTGATCCTCGAACTCCAGGGTGCAGATGGAGTGGGTGATGCCTTCGATGGCATCGCTGAGCGGGTGAGCGTAGTCGTAGAGCGGATAGATGCACCAGGTCTTGCCGGTTCGGTGATGCTCGGTATGCCGAATCCGATAGAGCACTGGGTCTCGTAGGTTCATGTTGGGCGAGGCCATGTTGATCTTGGCTCGCAGGACATGGGCTCCATCGGGGAATTCGCCTGCCTTCATTCTCCGAAAGAGATCCAGGTTCTCATCGATGCTGCGATCACGGTAGGGGGAGTTCTGTCCCGCCTGGGTCAGCGTGCCGCGACGGGCGCGCATGTCCTCTGCATTCTGAGAGTCGACATAGGCGTGACCGGCCTGGATCAGGGCTTCGGCGAATTGATAGAGCCGGTCAAAGTAGTCGCTGGCGAAGTAGTGATGGGTATTCCAGTCAAAACCCAGCCAACGGACGGAGGCCTCGATGGCATCGACAAACTCCTGCTCTTCCTTGGTGGGGTTCGTGTCATCCAGGCGAAGGTGACAACGACCCTTGTACCGCTGGGCCAGACCAAAGTTCAGGCAGATCGATTTGGCGTGGCCAAAATGGAGGTAGCCGTTGGGCTCCGGGGGGAACCGGGTCACCACGCTGGCAACGCGGCCAGCGGCCAAGTCGTCTTCGATGATGTGCCGCAGGAAGTTGCTGGCCTCGGGCTTGTC
>JBMSJG010000160.1:0-3005 GCA_049418645.1 Burkholderiaceae bacterium
CACGCTCACCCAGAGTTGAAGTTTGAGGAGTTTCGGACCGCCAAAGTGGTGGCCGACCAGCTTCGGGCCATGGGCGTGGATGAGATCCACGAGGGCATCGGTGGCACCGGTGTGGTGGGCCTTGTTCAGGGTAAGTTCCCCGGCAGCCGCATGATTGGTCTGAGGGCGGATATGGATGCCTTGCCCATGACCGAGAGCAACACCTTTTCCCATGCCAGTCGACACCAGGGCAAGATGCATGCCTGCGGGCACGATGGTCACACGGCCATGCTGTTGGCCGGTGCCCGTCTGCTGGTGGAATCCCGCGAGTTTGCAGGGCGAGTGGCGCTGATTTTCCAACCCGCCGAAGAGGGCGGTGGTGGGGCCAAGGCCATGATTGAGGACGGCCTCTTTGATCGCTTTAACTGTGACGAGGTCTATGCCATCCACAACTGGCCTGGCCTGCGAGAGGCTGAGTTTGGTCTGAATCCTGGTCCCATCATGGCCTCTAGCAACCAGTTTCAGGTCTGCATCGAGGGCAAGGGCGCCCACGCGGCCATGCCCCACCTGGGTGTAGACCCAGTCTTGGTGGCCAGTCACCTGGTGCAGGCCTTTCAGTCGATTGTGACGCGCACCAGCAAGCCGATTGATGCGGTGGTCGTTTCGGTGACGCAGATTCAGGCCGGCGAGGCGATCAACGTGATTCCCAACAGTTGTCTACTCAAGGGCACAGTGAGGACCTTCAGCCTAGAGGCTCTTGATTTGGTGGAGTCCACGATGGGTCGTATCTGTGATCAACTGCCATTGGCGTTTGGCGCGCATGCTCGACTGACCTTTGAGCGACAGTACCCGCCGACCATTAACCATCCAGATCAGACCCATGCAGCCGCAGAGGTGGCCAAGGCCATGGTCGGCGCTGACATGGTCAGGCTACCGGTGGAGCCCACCATGGGTGCAGAGGACTTTGCCTACATGCTTCTGGAGAGACCAGGCAGCTATATTTTTCTGGGCAACGGCGAGCTAACCGGCGCTCATCGAGACTCAGGCCATGGCCTCGGACCATGCGCCCTTCACAACCCCAGTTACGACTTCAACGACCGGCTGATTCCAGTCGGGGCCCATTTCTGGTTGAGTCTGGTTCAGGCCCGTCTCTCACAGTAGGTTTAAGAAGGCCCGAGCAGGCGCTCGCAGACTTCGGTCATGTCGGCCGATCGTTTGTCGCCGCCGGCCAACTGCTGAATGGCGGCCTGCATCCCCGCCTTGCGACCAGGCTCATAGGCTCGCCAGCGGTCCAGCGATCTGGCCAGCCGAGCCGCCAACTGACCATTACGCTGATCCAAACGACCCAGTTCCCGAGCCCAGAGTTGATAGCCCCGGCCATCGGCCTGGTGGAAGCCAGCCAGGTTGCCCGCGAAGAAAGCACCGAGGACCGATCTGACACGATTCGGATTGGCGATGTCATACCGAGGGTCGATGAGTAGCGCCTCTACGATGTCAGAGGTGTTCTGACCCTCTGGATCTGAGAGCCTGGTGGTGGTGATCTGGACGGTGAACCACTTGTCCATGGCCAGCATGTTGTCGGCAAACTGCTGGGCAAACTCGTCTAAGGCCTGCTGGGCATATTGGCCTTGGCCATTGCCCAGGGCAATCAGGCCAGACAGATGGGCCATACGGGCAGTCATGTTGTTGCAGGTCTGGTAACGGGCCAGCAGCCTTGCGCGGCGGTCGTCAGAGTCATCTAGCAGGTTGACCAGAGACTGAGCCAAGTGACTCAAGGCCCGACGGCCGACGCTGCTGGCGTCTGGACTGTAGCTCTGGGAAGTCACCTGATCCAGGCTGGCATCGAGTGCCCGTAGGGCGGTCTGGCCAGCCTGGGCCAGGACTCTGCTGAGCGCCATGGTCTTGAGCCGAATGGCCTGTGGGTCAATGGCACAGCCCTGTTGAGCCCAGGCCTCGGCGACAACTGCTTCGGAGGGCAACAGCCAACACTGGGTCTTGAAGCCCGGTGACAACTGGTCATCTAACAGAATGCTCACCAGACTCTTGGCCACAGCCTGCCCCTCGACGGTGGGCTCAGCCAGCAGGTGACCCATGATCAGTCGCTGGCAGGCATCCCAGCGGTTGAAGGCATCCGAATCAAACTGGGCGAGGGTCTGCAACTGCTCAACCGAGTAGGGGTAGTCGAGCAGGACCGGCGCACTGAAGCCGCGCAGCAAGGAAGGCACCGGTGCCAGTCCGGCTAGACGCTGCTGATCTGCCGCATCGAGTTGGAAGCTCACGGTGGTGGTCTGCTCGGTCAGCAAGAGTTGACCGGGCAACGAGGCGGAGCGAAGCAACTCGCCACTTGGTGTCAGAAAGCCCAGGACCATGGGAATGGGCAGGGCCGCCTGCTGGGGGCTCTTGCTGCTGAGTTGTTGCTCAAAGGTCAGGCTGTATTGACCAGTCGATGGGTCGTACCGATCACTGACGCGAACCAGTGGGGTACCAGGTGTTGCGTACCAGCGCATGAAGGCTTCGAATAAGTCACCTCTCTCGTTGGCATCCAAGATCGAAGAGACAAAGTCTTCACAGGTGGCGGCTGAGCCATCGTGCCGTGCGAAGTAGAGGTCCATGCCCTTTCGAAAGCCGTCGATGCCCAAGAGGGTCTGGAGCATGCGGATGACCTCAGCCCCTTTTTCGTAGACGGTCGCCGTGTAGAAATTTCGGATTTCCTGGTACTCGGCCGGCCGAATGGGGTGGGCCATGGGGCCTGCATCTTCGGGGAACTGATGGGCCCGAAGCGTGCGCACATCGTCGATTCGCTTGACTGCTCTGGCGCTGGCTGCTTGGGCCGTCGGCAGACCATGGGCCAGCATGTCGGCGGTGAATTCTTGGTCTCTGAAAACCGTCAGGCCCTCTTTGAGGGTCAGCTGAAACCAGTCTCGACAGGTGATGCGATTACCCGTCCAGTTGTGGAAATACTCGTGACCAATCACGGCCTCGACCAGTTCGTGGTCGCGGTCGGTCGCGGTCTGAGGATCGGCCAG
>JBMSJG010000161.1:0-2995 GCA_049418645.1 Burkholderiaceae bacterium
CGCGCTGGTTGTGCAAGAAAGGCGCAGAGCGCCAGAGACTCTGGCGTCAGGGCCTGCGCAGTCATGGCATTAGGGTCGCCAGTGCGCGCGCAACCCTCTCGTTGCCGGTGGTCTCATCGAGGACGTCACGACGCAGGCGGTGACGCAGCACCATAGGAGCCACAGCCTTGAGGTGCTCGATGGTGACCTGACGGGCTCCATTTAGTGCGGCCATTGCTCGCGATGCCCGCATCAGTGCCAGTTCACCACGCAGACCGTCGGTATTCAAAGACAGACACAATCCAGCGGCCTTCTCGAGTAGACCATCTGGCACCTTGACCTTGTCGAGCTGCCGACGAGCCTGAGTGATTTTGCGTGTAAGGGCCTGCTGGGCTTGTTCATAAGAGGCCACGAACGCCACGGGGTCTCGGTCGTAGGCCTCTCGACGTCGAACGACCTCGATTCGCTCTGATAAGACCTGAGGGGTGGTGACCTCAACGGCCAGACCGAAACGATCCAGCAATTGAGGTCGCAGCTCGCCCTCCTCCGGATTACCGCTGCCCACCAAGACGAAGGCCGCAGGATGGACCATGCTCAGACCATCTCGCTCCACTCGATTCTCGCCACTAGCGGCCACATCGATCAGCAAGTCCACGAGATGGTCTTCCAACAGATTGATCTCATCGACGTATAAAAAACCTCGGTTCGCGCGGGCCAACAGGCCCGGCTCAAAGACACGGCGGCCGGAGACCATCAACTGCTCAAGACTCAGGCCACCAACGATGCTTTCCTCGCTGGCCCCCAAGGGCAGGTCTACGACAGGGACTGGGCGCTTGGTTTTGGACTTCACCTGACAGCCCCCTACGCACAAGCCGGCTGAGGCCTGAGGGTCGCAGGCGTATGAACAACCGGACACCACGGAAATATCTGGCAGGACGGCCGCCAACGCCCGAACGGCAGTGGATTTGCCGGTGCCTCTCTGGCCCAGAATCAGCACGCCACCGATCTGGGGGTCCACGGCCGCCAGTAGCAGGCCGAGTTGCATGTCCTCTTGGCTGACCAAGGCGGTAAAGGGATAGGCAGGACGGGTCATGGGGTGACTGTGCCGCTTGACGTCAAAAGAGTCAAACGAAACTGACACTCAGGGGAATCTGCGTGAGCAGATGGTAGCGGGGGTAGGCTGAGCGGGAATCTGCGTGAGCAGATGGTAGCGGGGGTAGGATTTGAACCTACGACCTTCGGGTTATGAGCCCGACGAGCTGCCAGACTGCTCCACCCCGCGTCGAAGAACTGGAGAGTATACATGAAGTTTTGTTCGAGTTGCGGACACGCCATCAAAAAGCTGATGCCAGCCGATGACAACCGAACCCGGTCGGTCTGCACCGAGTGTCAGACGATTCATTACGAAAACCCCAGGCTGATCTTGGGCACGCTGAGCACCTGGCAGGACCAGATCCTGCTGTGCCGCCGCGCAATCGCCCCTCGATCGGGTTATTGGACACTGCCGGCGGGATTCATGGAAATCGGAGAGTCCACGGAAGCTGGCGCCAAACGAGAGACGCTGGAGGAGGCCGGCGCCGAGGTGGAGATCCACGATCTGTTTGCCGTCTTCGACATCCCGCATGTTGAACAAGTCCACCTGTTCTTTCGAGCAGCCATGATCAGCCCTCATCTCGCACCGGGTGTCGAAAGCCTGGAGGCGCGGCTCTTTCAAGCCAGGGACATTCCATGGGATGACCTGGCCTTTGAATCCGTTCGCCAGGCGCTGCGACTGCACCTGGAGGACGTGTCTCTGGGAACCCATCGACTTCATCGACTGCAACTGCCCAAGATGGATTGGTAGTCAGGCAAGAGCGATTCGAACACGATGCACAAGGATTCTCGACCACCGCTAGCCTGGGTGAGCCCTCTGGATGACTTCCCACCCAGTCATCAAGCCTGGACAGAAGAACAAGGCGCCAACGGCTTGTTGGCGGTTGGCAGCAGCCTCACGACAGACCTTCTCATCAGGGCCTACCAGCGAGGCATCTTTCCCTGGTCTTCCTCCGCCGAGCCAGTGCTCTGGTGGACGCCGAATCCTCGCATGGTCCTGCGGGTGGAGAACTTTCGATGCCATCGCTCCATTCGACAGGCAGCCAGACAATTCGCCCAACAAGGCCTGGAGATTCGTTTTGACCGAGATTTTGGAGAGGTCATGTCAGCCTGCGCAGAGCCACGCAGGGACCAGGCCGGCACCTGGATCACCGACCATATCCGGCAGGCCTACCTGGGGCTGCATCAGACGGGTCTAGCCCATTGCGTGGGCCTGTATCAGGGTCATAGGCTGTTGGCAGGGCTTTACTTTGTTAATCTCGGGGCCATGGTCTTTGGAGAAAGCATGTTTACCCGAGTCAGCAACGGCTCAAAAGTCTGCCTCACCGCTCTGGTTCATGCCTGTCAACAGTCTGGGGTGGCCCTCATCGACTGCCAGCAGGAGACCGAGCATTTGGCGAGCCTCGGTGCTGAGCCCGTGGCCCGGGCCGAGTTTGAGCATCACTTGCAGCAGACGGTCGCGGCCGATCCGGTAGCCTGGCCAACCAAGGCTTATGACTGGTCTGCCCTCACCGATCGAACGACATCGCATGGCTGACCTCAACGACCTGCCCATCAACCGGCTGCAGTTTTACGTCACGGCGCCCTACCCCTGCAGCTATCTGCCGGGACGGCGGGCCAGGTCGCAGGTCGCCACACCCAACTACCTGATCACTGGGCCCGTCTACGGGGATCTGGTCCAGCTCGGTTTTCGACGCAGTGGACACTTTGCCTATCGGCCCTATTGTGACCACTGTCGAGCCTGCCGCCCGATTCGACTGGAGGTTGCCAAATTCCAACCGTCCCGGACCCAGCGAAAAATCTACCGTCGGCTGTCCGAGCAACTGACCGCACGAATCGAACCATTGGCTTTTCAGCCCGAACACTACAACCTCTACCTGCGCTACCAGGCCAGCCGTCACGCCGGTGGCGGCATGGATCAAGA
>JBMSJG010000162.1:0-2960 GCA_049418645.1 Burkholderiaceae bacterium
TCCCTTTGTAAACTTACATTCTGCCATTTCAACTGGCGAAATTGAATTCCAAAAAAACATGCAGCCAAACGCCGCCAAACTGACCCTTGCACCGCCCATCACCAGCCCCAAGCCGGCTATTCAGGTCATTGAACGCATGAATGCCCTGCTGGACGCACTGGCCCAGCAGTCGGAGCCGGTCAGCCTGAAGTCCCTGTCCCAGACTACCGGGCTGCATGCCTCGACCGCACACCGAATTCTGAATGATCTTGTGCTGGCTCGCATGGTGGACCGGACCGAGCCTGGGCTTTATCAACTGGGCATGCGGCTGCTGGAGCTGGGTAACTTGGTCAAGGCCAGGCTCAACGTTCGAGACGCGGCCGCCGTGCCCATGCGAGACCTGCACCGACTCACGGGGGAGACCATCAACCTGTCGGTCCGACAGGGCGATGAGATTGTCTACATAGAACGGGCCGTGAGTGAACGCTCCGGCATGCAGGTGGTTCGTGCCATTGGTGGCCGTGCCCCCCTGCACCTAACCTCCACCGGCAAGCTTTTTCTGGCTGCTGACGACAAGAAGTCTGTCCGCTCCTATGGCATGAGGACCGGCTTGGCTGGTCAGACCAAAAACAGCATCACCGAATTGGGTCGTCTGGAGCGAGAGCTTGACGAGGTCCGCACCAAGGGATTTGCCCGCGACAATGAAGAGCTGGAACTGGGAGTGCGGTGTATTGCAGCCGCCATCCGAGACGATGCTGGTCGCCTGGTGGCTGGCTTGTCAATCTCCGCGCCCGCTGACCGGGCCAATGATGGCTGGCTGTCAGCTCTGGAGAGTACAGCCAAAGAAATATCGGCAGCGCTGGGCTACGAAGCGGAGGACATCGCGGGCGCTAACACGCGCGCCTGAGGCGCAGCCCGATCGCCCACCCGGTTGGATTTGGGCTTCTCGGCCTGCTGAATCAGCCAACGACGAATCCTCTCGGCATCCCGCAGTCGCTGCGTCTTGCCCTGGGCGTCGAGCATGACCATGATGACGGGCCGATCCTCAACCTCCGCCTGCATCACCAGGCATCGACCGGCCTCTTTGATGAAGCCCGTCTTGGAGAGGCCCAGCTCCCAACGGTCGCCACGGGCCAAAGCATTGGAGTTCATGTACTGCTGTGACTGCCCACCCACTTTAACGATCAAGTTCTTGGCGGTCGAAAACTCTCGGATCTCGGAGACCTGATGGGCCTCCTCCACCAGACGAACCAAATCACGAGGGCTCGAGACATTTCCCGCATTCAGGCCGGTCGGTTCAACAAATCTCGAGTCCTTCATGCCCAACTGGACAGCCTTGATGTTCATCGCTTCGACAAAGGCGGGCATACCGCCCGGGTAAGTCCGGCCCAGGGCATGGGCCGCGCGGTTCTCAGAGGACATCAGCGCCAGGTGCATGACCTGTGCTCTGGTGAGCTGCGTGCCGACCTTCAGGCGTGACTTAGAGTACTTCTCTAAATCTGCGTCTTCCTGGGTGATGAGAATGACCTCATCCATGGGCAACTCGGCCTCTGCAACGACCAAGGCGGTCATGAGTTTGGTAATAGAGGCAATCGGCAGTACCGAATTGGGGTTCTTTTCGAGCAAAACCTCACCCGATATCTGATCAACGACCAAGACAGCACTGGAGTTCAGGGTGACATCGGTCAGCGCTGAACGAAGGCCATATCGTGTCCCCGCTGACATCCGATTGTTCGGGTCGCGTTTGACCAGGGACTGGCGTGGCTTGGCCGATTTGCTCGTCTTTGACGTCTGGGCTGATGCCTTGGCGGTGGAAGCCTTGCGAGGCTTCTGAGCAGACTTTTCCTGCTGTGATTTTTTGCTGCCGTTGGCAGATGAATTGGCCTTATTGGTCGATGCCTTGCTACTGGACTTGCTGGTGCTGGCGGGTTCAGCGGCCGTGGCCGCAACGGATTCTTTGGTGGGATTGGAGAAACCCAGCGCCAGGATTAAACAGACGGCCAGGGATTTGATGGTCAAACGGGCATGGGAGGCTTTTGTCATCTGAATCAAAACGGTTTTCTCGCTGCAGTGGTTAAGACCGCACGGCCATTTTTGAGCCGCACCCCTCTATCTTGTGCCGCCATGATACCGATTCGAAATGAATTTGCAAGAAAATGTACTGATTAATCCGAGATTTAGAAACTAGTCTGCAGAAAAAACCTTGAGTCCGGCCCGAATGGTCTGAACATGGGCCATGACGGTCTGTTCGATTGGGCGGCTGTAGCCCCCAGCCATGGCAACCGCTACGGCAAAACCCTGATCCTTGGCCCACTCAAAAACCCGTTGATCGCGCAGACCCAGACCAGAGAGGCTGACACTCAGTTGACCCAGCCGATCGCTGGCCAGGGGATCCGCACCGGCGAGATAAATGAGCAGCTCAAACGGACCGGCCCGCTGAGCCACTGCCAAGGCCTCATCCAACGCCTTCAAATACATCTCATCCCCCGCGCCAGAGACAAGGCCGATATCCAGGTCGGAGGACTCTTTTTGAAATGGGAAATTGGACTCCCCATGAACTGAAATGGTGAAAACGCTAGGGTCATCTTGAAAAATGGCAGCAGTGCCATTTCCCTGGTGCACATCGAGATCAAGAATCAAAACCCGCCTTGCCCAGCCCTGTTGCTGGACCCATCGGGCCGTCACAGCCGCATCGTTAAAGCAACAAAACCCCTGCCCCCGATCTGAATAGGCATGGTGCGTGCCCCCAGCAAGGTTAAAGCCCAACCGGTCTCCCATGAGAGCAGCGCGGGCCGCAGCCATGGTGGCGCCAGTCGACCGACGCGAGCGCTCCACCATCGCTGGTGACCATGGAAAACCAATCTCACGCATGGCGGCATCAGAGAGTCGGCCGTTGCAGAGGTCTGCAACGTACTGCGACTGGTGCACCAGGCTTAAGGCCTCGTCTGAGGCCGCTGGTGGCTCAAGCACCTCCAGGTCTG
>JBMSJG010000163.1:0-2956 GCA_049418645.1 Burkholderiaceae bacterium
CATTTGCGCGCAGCAACATGCATTTAGGCGGATATAAGAAGAGAATGGGCCTATCAGCTGTAAGGCCATTTCAGAACCAAGGGGAGAAGAGAGCGTGGGTCGTCTGAAGAATGGGTTGAAGTCCGCCGCAGGCCTATTGGCCGCAGCCATCATCGCCACCAACGTGCTGGCCGCCGATGACCTGCCCCCCATGAAGGTTCAGAAGGTCGGCAAAGACATCTACATCATCCAAGGCCAGGCCGGTGCGGCCAGCTCCGCCAACGCAGGCTTTATTTCCAATGCAGGTGCCGTGGCCACTGGCGCGGGCCTGGTGGTCTTTGACACCCTGGGCACGCCACCGCTTGGCGCCAAGATGCGCAAGCTAATTGAGGAGGCCAGTGGCGAGAAGGTCAAGGTGGTGGTGGTCTCTCACTATCACGCCGATCACTTCTACGGCATCCAGGCCTTTGCAGATCCGGGCGTCGAGATCATTGCCCACCCCAAGGCGGAACAGGTCTTCAACGATGCAAACACGGCGAATCGTTTGGCCCAGCGCAAGCAAGACCTCTTCCCCTGGGTGAGCGACGAGACCAGACTCACGCTGGCTGGTCGCAAGGCAAAGGTTGGCCCAGGTCAGAACGAGACCTTTCAGGTGGGCCGCTACCACTTCACCCTGATCGACGGCCTGGGCGCACATGCACCCGATGACCTGATGATGCGGGTCGATGAGCTGGGTGCGGTGTTTGCGGGCGATTTGTTTTTTACTGGTCGAGTGCCCTTTGTCGGTTCTGCCAATCCACGCATCTGGCTGGCGGCCCTGGACCGCATGGCGGAAAAGCCTCCTAAGATTGCCATCCCCGGTCACGGCGCCGTCTCTTACAAACCTCAGAAAGATCTGGACCTGACCCGTCGTTACCTGGCGCATCTGTCAAAGTCGATGGCCAATGCGGTCGCCAACATGCAGAGCTTTGAAGAGGCCTACGCGACGATTGACTGGTCAGCCTTTAAAGACCTACCTGCTTTTGGCGCTGCGAATCGGCTCAACGCCTACGGGGCCTACCTGCACGCCGAGCAAGAGGCACTCAAAAAATAAAAAAATAAGACATCAACAGGAGAGGACGCCATGACCGAGATCCGCGCAGGATTGCCCCTATCAAGCCCCATGACCTGGTTGTCACGTGGCTGGAATGACATGCTGTGCACCGGCATGCGTGGCACGTATTACGGTGCGTTTTTCGCCATCATGGGCTATGCCATCTCGATTGTTTACGACAACCTCTGGCAGGCGACCATGGGGGTGACGGCGGGATTCTTTTTGATGGGCCCCTTCATCTGTACCGGCATCTATGAGCTTTCACGTCAGCGCGACAACGGTCAACCCTACAGCCTGATCGCGAGTTGGACGGCCTGGTTTCGTAACTGGAAGTCCATCGCCTTTTTTGCGGCCATGCTGACCTTCTTCATGATCGTCTGGGCCCGGGTCTCCGTGGTGCTATTTGCCCTGTTCGCCAGTCACGACTACCCCACCCTTCAGAGCATGCTCGCCCAGATCATCTCGGTCAAAAACTTTGAGTTTCTGTTTGTCTGGATGGGCGTGGGCTTTGTGTTTGCCAGTCTGGTCTTTGCGATCTCTGTGGTGTCGGTGCCCCTGCTCTTGGACCGTGGGACCGACACCCTGGAGGCCGTCTTTGCCAGTGCCCGAGCGTTATGGGCCAACCCGGGTGTCTGCCTGGTCTGGGGGCTGAGCATTGTCGTGATCATTGGACTAAGCCTGGCCATCTTTATGCCAATCCTGGTGCTCACAGCACCCTGGGTTGGGCATGCCACCTGGCGGGCCTACAAGGCGTTGGTGATTTAGCGGCTGCGGCTAGGCCTGCGAGCGGGCGTCGTTGCGTGACTGCTCTAAGGCCTGAATTTTCTTGTCGAGTCGATCCGCCGCATCGCGCAGGCTGCGCAGCTGCTGGGTGTGGTCCTGAAATTCTTGCTTGGTGACCACCAGCTTGGCGTCGTGAATGGCGTAATCGACCAGGCGTTTGGCCATAAAAGCCAGTGGGTGGCTGGTGACCGCATCGAACACTGGCGCAGTCTTGGCACGAATGACCGAGATGAGGGGACCGAGCTTTTCAGCCACGGCTGCATCGCCCTGAATTCGAATGCCCTTCATACCGGGGCCGGCGGTGCCGAGTCCACCGGAGACCGCCTGCTCAAGGGCGCCAACAAAGAACTCGCTGCCCACCAGAAGGGTCACGTCGGCCTGCGGCTCGTCGTCTGCTGGTTGACTGCTCTGGCCAACAGATGGGGGGGCAGCGGCGATTGCAGCGGATGGTGCACTGGCGGAGGGTTCATTGGCAGACGGCTCGTGAAGCAGTCCATCCGCCTCCAGCCTGAGCCGAATCCGCCTGCCCTGCAGTGGCCCCTGGAGATCAAACACCAACTCGATGGTCTTGCCGGCCAGGGGCTTGAGGTGTTCGTGCAGGTCTTCGTCTCGTTCGATGGCGAAGTTCATCGCCTGAACGGCTGCGGACTGGCCTCGCTGCGTGACCGCTTGGTAAAAAGTCAGCATGCGAGGCCGGTGGGGGGTGAACGACAGTGGGCTTAAGAAGCTTGCTGCTGCAGGATGCCTGCGAGCAGCCAACCACCAGAGCCATCCTTTGGCTTTTGAAGCGTCCAGACTTCGTCAAACGGCTGGGCAGCGCCGTCGAGGGTCTCACGAATCAGGCCATGGAAGCGGACATAGGCCTCGTCAACTGTGCGGCCGTCTTCGTCGGTGGCGTCATCCATGCCCAGCCATTCAACATGCAGGCTCACGACTGCGGTGTGGTTGGCTGCAGAGCCGCGCTCGGCCAGTTGCTTTTCCAGGCCGTAGGCCATGGACTCCGTGACAAAACCACGGATGGCGGTCATGTCGCCGTTGTCCCAGACTTTTTGAAGTTCGGTGAACTGCTTGCGAGCCACCTGCAGGAACTGATCGATCTCA
>JBMSJG010000164.1:0-2932 GCA_049418645.1 Burkholderiaceae bacterium
TCACCGAGACCATCAACAAGGGCCGTGCTGGCGTCATGCCCGCCTGGAAGGACATTCTCGGCGAAGAGAAAGTCCATCTGGTCTCGGCCTACGTCTACAGCCTGTCCAACAAGTAAATGGCACAGCGACCCGCGGAGCAGACCGCCCAGCCAAACGAGTCACCAGTCGTGGAGCAGACCGTTCTGCTCTATGCCGCGGGCAAGAAGATATACGCCCGTAGCATCGCGGGTCATTTCAACAACTGGCGCTGGGCCTTTGTCTTTCTGACCCAGGCGCTTTACTACATCACGCCATGGCTGACCTGGAAGGACCGTCCAGCGGTCTTGTTTGATCTAGAGGCCCGAAGGTTTTACATCTTTGACCTGATCCTGGTGCCTCAGGACTTTATCTATCTGACGGCTCTGTTGCTCCTGTCGGCCTTTGGACTCTTTCTATTCACCGCCGTGGCCGGCCGACTCTTCTGCGGCTATGCCTGCCCTCAGACGGTCTACACCAGCATCTTCATGCAGGTCGAGCGGTGGATCGAAGGTGATCGCCATGTCCGCATCCGGCACGACAAGGAATGGCCGCTGGCCAAGCGCATGCCGCGCAAACTGCTCAAATGGCTGGCCTGGGCTGCGATTGCCCTGTGGACCGGCTTTACCTTTGCCGGTTACTTCACACCCATTCGCGATCTCGGTGCCAGTGTGATCGGTCACGGTGCTGCCTTGGGCTTTTGGCAATGGTTCTGGATGCTGTTCTACAGCTTCTTCACCATGATGCAGGCCGGCTTCATGCGTGAGCAGGTCTGCAAATACATGTGCCCCTATGCCCGATTCCAGAGTGCTATGTTCGACCGGGACACCCTGATCGTCAGCTATGACACGGCGCGCGGTGACCCACGCGGCAAGCGGGCCAAGCACGAGGACTACAAGGCGGCGGGCAAGGGTGACTGTATCGACTGCGGCGTCTGCGTGGAAGTCTGCCCCACCGGCATCGATATTCGCGATGGCCTGCAGTACGAGTGCATTGGCTGTGGCCTCTGCGCCGACGCCTGCAACAGCATCATGGATAAGATGCAGTACCCCAGGGGTCTGGTGCGTTACACCTCGATCAACGCCCTAGAACGCAACTACACGGCTGCAGAGGTCAAAAAACATTTCTTCAGGCCCCGCGTCCTGATTTACAGCACCATCTTGCTGACCATCACGGTAGTCGTACTAACCTCCCTCTTTATGCGCACGCCGCTCAAGGTCAATGTCATTCGTGATCGCGGTGCCCTGGCTCGCGAGGTAGAGGGGGCCTTCATCGAGAACACCTATCGGCTGCAGATCAACAATACCGGCAACAATGCCCATGTGTTCCTTATTCAGCCGGTAGGCCAGGATGGTCTCGAGAACCTGAAGGCGCTGGGTGACGTGAAGGTAGACGTCGCCGGTGGCGCCGTTAAGACCGCCATCATCAGCGTGCAGATCCCGATTGACCAGGCCAATGCCCTCACCAAAGGCTCTCACCCTATTCAGATTCAGGTGCAGTCCCTTGATCAGCCCGATTTGAAGGTCAGCGAAAAGGCTGTCTTCTTTACGCCTCGCTAGTGGCAACGACGAAGACCAGCATGAGCCCATTCGATCCCACTCAAAAAGAAATTTGGTGGAAACAGCCTTGGCCCTGGATTATCTTGGCCATGCTGGGCAGCGTCGTGGTCGCCAGCATGGTGACCATCTTCATCGCAGTCAAAACCCAGGACTCCCTGGTCGACTCTGATTACACCAAGGCAGGCAAGTCCATCAACCTGCGCCTGGAGAAAGACCAAAAGGCTGAACGCCTGGGCATCAACATTCGTCTGGTGGCCAAGGCCTCGCCAGACGGTTACAGCCTGATAACAGCCAGCTACAAGGCCGCCGACTCGTCTGCGGGCCAGCCCAAATTTCTGAGGCTTAACCTGTCGCACCCTACGATGGCCAATCGCGATGTCTCCATCGCCCTGATTCTGAGGGAGACGGGTGATTACAGGGCTCAAGTCGCCGACCTGATGTCAGCCCATTGGTACTACAGCATTGAAGATCCTGATGCACAATGGCGAGTAAAAGGACGCTTGGAAAACTAATATGACGTCCAAAGGAGACCCAACCATGAACCAGTCCATCGAGCTCATCGAAGGTGTGCGTGACGTTCGCCAGACGCCCTGCATGGCCCGAGCAGCTATGAGCATTGCCTGGCCCTCGTTCCTGGCGGCGGCTGCCCTAACAGGCCTGTTCTTCTCGTCCGTGGATCCCAACGAACTGATCATCTTTGGCGAGCACATCGACATCGGTCGACGTGAGGCCTATGGCCTGGGCTTCATGGTCTTCTGGGGTTTTTCGGCTTTGGCCAGTGGCATGACCTATCTGTTGGCCAGACCTCCGAAGTCCGACCTGATCTGTGGCTCTTCTTCCAACGACAACTCCTGAATCTTTCGAGTAATCGTATTGCGGCCCACGCCCAACAGGCTGGCCGCCTCTAGACGCTTGCCCCTGGTTTTTTCGAGGGCGGTGCCGTAGACCACCCGTTCAAACTCGCCCGATAGTCGATCGAACAACTGTCCGTCTTGCTGGCCGGAGCGGATGGCTGAGACCAACTCGGATCGCAACAGCTCCCGCCAATCCCCGCCGCCCGCTATCCCCTGCGCAGCTGCTGGCTGAGCCGTACTCTGAACGCTTGTACCCAAGCTGCCGGACATCACCTGCAGCCCAGGAGTGCCGTGCGCACCATGTGCGCCGTTTGGGGCAGTCGTAGTAGAGACCCCATGGCCAGCAACACCTGAAGTGCCAGCCAGGCCCCTAAACTCCGGAGGCAGGTCGGCCAGGGCCACCCGGTGGGTCGGCGCCATCACGGTGATCCAGTGACACAGGTTTTCCAATTGACGAACGTTACCGGGAAACGGGTGCTGCTGGACCACCTCCATGGCCTCGGC
>JBMSJG010000165.1:0-2920 GCA_049418645.1 Burkholderiaceae bacterium
GAAGGGGCAGACCAGAGAGCACACCACCCAGGCCACCAACCGCCAGAGACAGACCTGTGATGCCAGCGAACCGTTTGGGGGAGAACCAGTGGGAGGCGAGCTTGAGCATGCCAACCCAGGCGACCGCCCCTGCTGCGCCGATGATGAGCCGACCAATGGCAGCCGAGCCCGCTGTGTGCGCCTGAGAAAAGACCAGGGCACCGGTCATGCCCAACAGGGCGGCGCCGGCCAATACCCGTCTTGAGCCATAACGATCGATCAGCAGACCACCGGGCAATTGGCAGCCCGCATAGGTGATGAAATAAGCCGAGGACAGTGAGCCCAGCGCCACAGCAGAGTTGGCAATCTCACGTGATAAGTCCAGGGCCAAGGCGGCTGGTGAGACGCGCTGAAAGAAATCCAGCAGGTAGAAACAGGCGGCCAGACCCCACATCGCAAAAGACAGGCGCACCGGGGGTGCGAGCAAGGGTTCAGTGCGTTGATTCACTGGCGGTGGACCCAGATCGAGAGAACCGTGGACACCTAGGATTGGTAATCGTAAAAGCCCCGGCCAGACTTGCGACCAAGCAAGCCAGCGTCCACCATTTCCTTGAGCAAAGGCGCTGGCCGATATTTGGGATCCTCAAAATGATCAGACAAGACATTCATGACGGCCAGCAGCACATCCAGTCCGATCAGGTCTGCCAGCGCCAGAGGACCAATCGGATGGTTACAGCCCAGCTTCATGCCATCGTCAATCTCTTGGGCGCTCGCCAATCCCTCTGCATAGACAAAGACGGCTTCGTTGATCATGGGGCAGAGCAGACGATTGACCACAAAACCCGCACTGTTCTTGACCACGATGGGCGTCTTGCCAATCGCCTTTGACAATTCAACGACAGCGGCCACTGCGGCATCGGGTGTCTGCAGACCTCGGATGACCTCGACCAACGGCATCATGGGCACGGGATTAAAGAAGTGCATGCCAACAAAGCGATTGGGGTGTTGGAGTTGGGCCGCCAGTCGGGTGACTGACAACGAGGAGGTGTTGGTTGCGATCAGGACATCATGGCCGACAACAGCCTCGACAGCCTGCAGGATTTTCACCTTGATCGCCTCGTTCTCTGTCGCAGCTTCAACGACCAAGTCGCAGCCCTTGAAGCCCGAGACGTCGGTGGTGGTCTGGATTCGGGCCAAGGCAGCGGCCTTGTCAGACTCGGTCATGCCTCCTTTTTTGATCACGCGATCCAAAGACCCGGCAATGGTCTTGATGGCTTTGTCGAGTGCAGGCTGAGAGATGTCTTGCAGGACAACGGCATAGCCTTTGGTGGCAAAGGCTTGGGCAATGCCATTGCCCATGGTGCCCGCACCGATCACGCCAATGTGTTTAAACGCCATGAGACTTCATCCTTATTGTTTAAAACGATAGAGCGCTAATGTGGCCCGCAGCTTGGCAGCAAACGAGATCGCTCGCGCATGACCGTCGGCCGACTCAGCCAGGTAACCTCGGTCCACGATCTGCAGCCCTAGGCGGCCTAACAGATCCTCAAAATCTTGGGTGGTTGCAAAGTGCAGGTTCGGGGTGTCGTACCACTGGTAGGGCAGACGTTGGTTGACAGGCATGTGCCCCCGTAACAAAGACCAGACATGACTGATATGTCCAAAGTTGGGAATACTGACAATGGCCTCCTGGCCAAGTCCTGCAATGTCCCTCAAGACCCGCTCGGTCTGGTGAGTGGCCTGCAGAGCCTGCGACAAGACCACCACATCAAAGCGCGTGCCCGAGAACAGATTCAGCCCCTCGTCGATGTTGGCCTGGACCACGTTGACGCCATGACGCACACAGGCCTCAACCGCCTGGTGGTTTATTTCCACGCCGTATCCTGTGCAGCCCTTCTCCTGGGCGAGCCAGCGAAGCAACTCCCCATTGCCGCAGCCCAAATCCAGCACATGCGCCTGCCTGGGTACCCAACTGGCAATCATGGCCAGATCAGCCCTGAGGATCATGCGGCCACCTTGATATCGAGGGTCTTGGCGATCCGGTCAAAGTACTCACGAACAAAGCCGTGATACTTGGGATCGGTCATGAGAAATGCATCGTGACCATGTGGCGCATCAATCTCGGCATAGGCCAGG
Source organism: Burkholderiaceae bacterium (assembly GCA_049418645.1). Lineage (GTDB taxonomy): Bacteria > Pseudomonadota > Gammaproteobacteria > Burkholderiales > Burkholderiaceae_A > Hahnella. Next base: position 2,116 of record JBMSJG010000165.1, read on the forward strand.
TCAGCCTTGTTTTTCATGAGGGCCGAAACAATCTCTCGGGTTCTCTCCGGTGGAAACCGCCAATCGGTGGTGAAGGACACCAGACAGAACTTGGAGCTGACCTGAGCCAAGGCGGCCGCCAAATCGCCCTCGGTTTTTCTGGCCGGGTCAAAGTAATCCAGCGCCCGCGTGATCAGCAGGTAGGTGTTGGCATCAAAGTAGGTGGAAAACTTTTCACCCTGGTATCGCAGGTAGGACTCAATCTCGAACTCCACATCAAACCCATAGCGATAGTCGTCGGAGCCTCTGAGGGCTCGGCCAAACTTCTGGGCCATGTCGTCATCCGACAGGTAGGTGATGTGTCCGACCATTCGAGCCACTGAGAGGCCTCGTTTGGGGACGGTCTGGTGGGCGTAGTAGTCACCGCCATAGAACTCGGGATCCGTCACAATCGCACGCCGGGCCACCTCATTAAAGGCGATGTTCTGGGCTGACAACCGGGGCGTGGAGGCAATGACCACGGCATGAGCCACACGATCGGGATAGGCGATGGCCCATTGCAGGGCCTGCATGCCCCCCAGGCTGCCACCCATGACGGCAGCAAATCGTTCAATGCCCAAGGCATCGGCCAAACGGGCCTGCGCCTGAACCCAGTCCTCGACAGTGACCACTGGGAAGCTGCTGCCATAGGGACGTCCCGTGGCTGGGTTGAGACTGGCTGGACCAGTTGAACCAAAGCAAGACCCCAGGTTGTTCACACCAATGACAAAGAACCGGTTGGTGTCGACGGGTTTGCCTGGCCCCACCATGTTGTCCCACCAGCCGA
>JBMSJG010000166.1:0-2899 GCA_049418645.1 Burkholderiaceae bacterium
GAGGCGATGATGGGAATGCTGACCGACTGGGCCAGGCGTACCGTCGCATCCAGATTGACACCGGTCATCATGCCGTCTCGGCCGATGTCGGTGTAGAGCACTGCGCTCACGCCGTCGTCTTCAAACTTTTGGGCCAGATCGATGACCTCATGGCCAGAGAGCTTGCTCCAGCCATCTGTGGCCACCTTGCCATCTTTGGCATCGATCGAAACGATGATCTGCCCCGGAAAGGCCGCGCAGGCGTCTTTTAAAAGGCCTGGGTTCTTGACGGCCGCCGTACCGATCACCACAAAACTAGCCCCGTCATCCAGGAAGCGCTCAATGGTGTCAAGGTCGCGAATGCCGCCACCCACCTGAACCGGCACATCTGGGCCTGCTGACTGGATGATCGCCTTGATGGCCGACTCGTTTTTGGGCTTACCCGCCACCGCACCATTGAGATCGACGATGTGAATGCGGCGGGCCCCTTGGGCGACCCAATGGGCCGCCTGTTCACCAGGGTTGCCAGAGAAGACGGTGGCATCGTTGAGATCACCCTGACGCAGGCGAACACATTGGCCGTCTTTGAGATCAATGGCTGGGATGAGGAGTAGAGACATGTTCTTTGGGTTTAAGGATTCCAGGTCAGAAAATTCTCGAGCAGCTTGAGGCCACTGCCTGCACTCTTTTCTGGGTGAAACTGGGTTGCAACGATGTTATCTCTGGCCACGGCACAGGTAAAGCGAATGCCGTAGTCAGCCTGGCCCAAGACATTTGACGCATCATTGGGCTCAGCATGAAAACTGTGCACAAAATAAAACCAGTGGCCCTGGGTGCTGGCCTCGAGGCCCTTGGTGATCGGATGGGGTCTGGTGAACTGAACCTGGTTCCAGCCCATGTGCGGCACCTTGAGCGCCTGACCTTGTTGATCCACCACGCCACGCGCGGCGGTGAACTTGACGACCTGACCAGAAAAAATACCCAGGCCCGGCGTGTCGCCCTCTTCACTGCGATCAAAGAGCATCTGCTGGCCCACGCAGATCCCGAAGAAGGGTTTGGTCTGCATGGCTTCGCGCAGCGCAGCCTCTAGGCCCGAGGACTTGAGGCTGGCCATGCAGTCGTGCATGGCGCCCTGCCCCGGAAACAAAACGCGCTCGGCCGATCGAAGTTCATCGGGCTGGCTGACAAACCGCACACGGTCCGGTGCCTGACCCACAGCCAGGCAGGCCGCATGGACCGCACGCTCCACACTGCGGATGTTTCCTGCGCCGTAGTCAACAATTGCAATCATGGTTGGAACGTCTTGTGAGACTGGGGATGCCGGACCAAACCCCGCCTAACCCCAAAAGGATGTCAGCAGGGGCTAGAGACTTCCTTTGGTCGAGGGAATCGACTGGGGGTCCAGGCGCGGGTCAAGCTCAACGGCCATGCGAAGGGCGCGGCCAAAGGCCTTGAAGATGGTCTCGCACTGGTGGTGCGCATTCTCGCCCTGCAGGTTGTCGATGTGCAGCGTCACCATGGCATGGTTGACGAAGCCTTGGAAGAATTCGTGAATCAGGTCGAGGTCAAACTGGCCCACCATCTGGCGCTTCCAGGTGCAGCGGAACTCCAGACCCGGTCGGCCGGACAAGTCAATGACCACTCGAGACAGCGCCTCGTCCAGCGGAACATAGCTGTGGCCATAACGACGCACGCCCTTCTTGTCGCCAATGGCTTTGGCAAAAGCCTGGCCCAGGGTAATGCCGATGTCTTCAACCGTGTGGTGATCGTCAATCTCGAGGTCGCCCTTGGCCTGCACCACCAGGTCGATCAGACCGTGGCGTGCAATCTGGTCAAGCATGTGGTCCAGAAAGGCAATGCCAGAGCTGAGCGTGCGCTCGCCGGTGCCATCGAGTCCGATCGAGACCTTGATCTGGGTCTCTGCGGTGTTGCGCTGAATCTCTGCTGTGCGATTAACGGTAGACATAGACCAGATGATACATTCGCCCGATGATCCTGTTAAAACATTCAAGGCCATGAACCCCTTCTGGAGCCCCGTTGTTGGCCAATTGGCCCCCTATGTGCCGGGCGAACAGCCCAAGGTCGAGGACCTGATCAAGCTCAACACCAACGAGAACCCCTACCCGCCCTCTCCCCGAGTGGCCCAGGCGATTGCCCAGGTGTTGGGCTCGGATGGCCAGGCTCTGCGGCTGTACCCGGATCCCGCCTCTACGGCGGTCCGCGAGGCGGCGGCGCGGGTCTATGGGCTCAGTGCAGACCAGGTCTTCGTGGGCAATGGGTCTGATGAGGTGCTGGCCTTTGTCTTTCAAGGCCTGCTCAACCACAGTCAGCCACTCGTCTTTCCAGACATCACCTACAGCTTTTATCCCAGCTACTGCCGTCTATACGGCATTCGCTACGAGCTGCTGCCCCTGACCGATGCCTACGAGATTGACCTGCCCTCGGTGCCAGCCCATGCCAGTGCGGTGATCTTCCCCAACCCCAACGCCCCGACCGGCAAGGCGGTGCGGCGAGAGTGGATTGAGCGGTTTCTGAAAGAGCGCCCCAACACGATGGTGGTGGTCGACGAGGCCTATGTGGACTTTGGGGCGGATTCCTGTGTGCCATTGGTGCCGACCTACCCGAACCTGCTGGTGACCCAGTCGCTCTCCAAATCGCGAGCCCTAGCCGGTATGCGGGTGGGCCTGGCCTTTGGGCAACCCAGCCTGATTGAGGCCCTGGTGCGCATCAAGGACAGCTTTAACTCCTACCCCATCGATCGGCTGGCCAGCGCGGCGGCCGTCGCAGCTCTGGAAGACACGGACTGGCTGGCCCAGAACAGCCGGCAGATTATTGAGGACCGGGACTGGCTAACGGGTGCCCTTCAGTATTACGGCTTTCAGGTGCTGCCCTCGCTGGCCAACTTCGTCTTTGCCCGGCA